>NZ_JALCZC010000007.1:0-95540 GCF_022690805.1 Anaeromyxobacter sp. SG66 | reverse complement strand
GGCGCGCGCCGCGATCGCCGCGGGCCCGCCGCGGGCGCCCTCGATGGCGGCGCCGGCGACGAGGAGGCCGAGCGCCCAGATCGCGCCGCGGTGCGCGTTCGCGCCGCCGGTGGCGGCGAGCATGGCGGCCTCGCCCTCGCGGCCGATCGCGCCGAGCGTGGTGCGCAGCGCGTCCGCCGGGCGGGCGCCGTGGGCGGCCTGGGCCATCTCGGCGAAGGCGCCGCGGAGCGCGTGGGCGGAGCGGCGCATCGTCGGGAGGTCGAGGTCCGCGTGCGCGCCGCTGCCGCGACGGTCGACGAGGCCGGGCTTGGGCGTGAGCTCCGCCTCGTCGAGGAGCGCCGACACCGCCAGGTCCGCGAGCCGGTCGGCCCGCCGCGAGGCGTGAGGGGGCGGCGCGTGCGCGATCGCGATCATGCGTTCACCAGGACCGGAAGCGGGCGGGCGGCCGGTAGAGCCCGCCCGACCAGGCGACGAGGTCGTCGATGCTGCGGGCCGCGAGGAGCGAGCGCCTCGCGTCGAGGCGGCGCACGCCGAGGTCCTCGGGGAACGCGACGATGCCGCGCCGGCGCAGCCCCTCGGTCCGCCGGGCGTCGGCTCCGAGCCCCACGGGCGTCGCCCCGGCGACCGCCGCGAGGGCCGCGCGGCGCTCCGTCGGCCCGTCCGCGCGGTAGAGGTAGGCGATCCCTTCCTCCGTCACGACGTGCGTGACGTCGTCGCCGTAGATCATCACGGGCGCGACCGGCATCCCGCTCGCCTTCCCGACCTGCACCGCGTCCAGCGACTCGACGAAGACCGGCTGGCCGCCCTTCTGGTAGGTCTCGGCGAGCTGGACGACGATCTTGCGCCCGCGGACGACGTCTCCCTCCGCCGTGATGAGGTCGAGCCACGGCGCGCTCGCGTGACGGCGTCCCCGCGGATCGTGGCCCATGTTCGGCGCACCGCCGAACCCGGCGAGGCGGCCGAGCGTGACCGTGGAGGAGTTCGCGTCCGCGTCCATCTGGAGCGTCGAGCCGATGAAGAGGTCCACGCCGTACTGCCCGGCGAGCTGGCACAGCACGCGGTTCGACCGCAGGCTGCCGTCCTTGCCGGTGAAGAACACGTCGGGGCGCGCCCGCACGTAGTCCTCCATCCCGACCTCGCTGCCGAAGCAGTGGACGCTCTCCATCCAGCCGCGCTCGATGGCGGGGATGAGGGTGGGGTGGGGGTTCAGCGCCCAGTTCCGGCAGATCCGGCCGCGCAGCCCGAGCGACTCGCCGTAGGTCGGCAGGAGGAGCTCGATCGCCGCGGTGTCGAACCCGATGCCGTGGTTGAGCGAGGTGACGCCGTGCCGCTCGTAGATCCCGCGGATGACCATCATCCCCATCAGGATCTGCAGCTCGTTGATGTGCCGCGGGTCGCGCGTGAAGAGCGGCTCGACCGCGTAGGGCCTGTCGGCGACCACGACGAGGTCGATCCAGGAGCCCGGGACGTCGACGCGCGGCAGCTCGTCCACGATCTCGTTCACCTGCGCGACGACCACGCCGTGGCGGAACGCGGTCGCCTCCACGATCGTGGGCGTGTCCTCGGTGTTCGGCCCCGTGTAGAGGTTGCCGTGCGCGTCCGCCTTGTCCGCGCAGACGAGCGCCACGTTCGGCGTGAGGTCCACGAACATCCGC
This sequence comes from Anaeromyxobacter sp. SG66, assembly GCF_022690805.1. NCBI lineage: Bacteria > Pseudomonadati > Myxococcota > Myxococcia > Myxococcales > Anaeromyxobacteraceae > Anaeromyxobacter > Anaeromyxobacter sp. SG66. The sequence continues at coordinate 93,885 of NZ_JALCZC010000007.1, read as the reverse complement.
GCGTAGAGCTCGACGTAGGTGTGGATGGCGCCGATCTCGAGCTTCCCGTCCTCGAGCAGCTGCGCGAGCCGGAGGCTCTGCGGGCCGGCGAAGGCGAAGTCCACCTTGCGCGCGATCCCGTGCTCGAACAGGGCGAGGTGCTCGGGCCGGCTGATGCTGGAGATGAGCAGGTGCACGTCGTGCACCGCCGCGGGGTCCACCCGCGCGAGCGAGCGCGACAGGAAGTCCGCCTGCTTCTGGTTGTCGCCCTCCAGCGCCACGCGGTCGCCGGGAGAGACGAGCGCCTCGAGCGCCTCCACCAGCCGGTCGGCGCGGAGCGCCTTTCCGTCCACGAAGGGAGCGACGCGCCCGAGCCGGCGGGCCTTCTCGGCGGGGCGTGTTCTCCAGGGCGAAGCGGGAACCGGCGCGCGGATGGTGGTATTCAGCATTCTGCATGCTGTATACAACAGGCAACATGCCAGCTCAACCGGAGAACGGGCGGACAGGCGGGAGCTCAGGTGGGGGTCGCCAGCGAAACGCACTGCGGCGACACGGGTTTCTCGCCGGGATGATCGGCGCGGTGGTGCTCGCGACGGCGCTCCCGGGGGCGGGGAGGACCGGCGGTCCCATGCACGGCGATCGCGTGGCCGACGCCGGGATCTTCGCCATCTTCCTCCTGCACGGGCTCGGGCTCGACACCGCTCGCCTGAAGGCCGGGCTCCTGCGCTGGAGGCTCCACGCCGTCGTGCAGGCGTTCACGTTCTGTGTCTTCCCGGTCCTGTACCTCGCGCTCGGCGCCACGTTCGGCCGCTTCCTCCCGCGGCCGCTCCTGCTCGGCTTCTTCTACCTGAGCGTGCTGCCGTCCACGATCTCGTCCTCCGTCGCCATGACGGGCATCGCGCGCGGCAACGTCCCCGGCGCGATCTTCAACGCCATCGCGTCGAACGTGCTCGGCGTCTTCGTGACGCCGCTCCTCGTGTCCCTCGCCGGGAGCGCGTCCGGCGGCGGCCGGCTGCCGCTCGCGCGCTCCATCCTCACCATCGGCGTGCTCATCCTCGTCCCGCTCGCCGTCGGCCTCGCGCTCCGTCCGCTCCTCGGGGGCTTCTACGCGCGCCACGAGCGCCAGGCGCACCGCCTCGACAAGGCGGTGATCCTCGTCATCGTCTACGTGGCGTTCTGTGACTCGGTGAGCTCGGGCCTGTGGTCGCACCACGGCCCCGGGGTCCTCGCGCTGACGCTCGCCGGCGCGGCCGTGCTCCTCGCCCTCGTGCTCGTCCTCACGACGGCGGTGGCGGGCTGGGTGGGGCTCGCGAAGGAGGACGAGATCGCGGCGGTGTTCTGCGGCTCGAAGAAGGCGCTCTCCTCGGGAGTGGGGATGGCGAAGGTGCTGTTCGGAGCGCAGCCCGGCCTCGGCCTGATCGTGCTGCCGGTCATGTGCTACCACCAGCTTCAGCTCTTCGCGTGCTCGGTCCTCGCCGAGCGCTACGCCCGCCGCGCCGCCGCGGCCCCTCCCGCCGTCCGGACCTGAGTCGCTCGTCCGCCCGCCCCAACAAGGGGGCGGACGGGGGGTTGACCGCTTTGTCGCAGGTTGCTTTGTATACAGCGTACAGAATGCACGATGCCGACCGAACGGACGGGACGATGCGACGAACGGACGCACCTAGCGAAAACCTGTTCGACGTCCTCACGGAGCGCGGGCGCGCCGACGCGACCTTCATCGAGACGGACGGCGGGCGGCGGCTCACGTACGCCGAGCTGCGGTCGCTCACGGGGCGGTACGCGAACGCGCTCGCCGCGCACGGGGTGGAGCCCGGCGACCGGGTCGCCGTCCAGGTCGAGAAGTCGCCCGAGGCCTACTGCCTGTACCTGGCGGTGCTCCGGCGCGGCGGCATCTACGTCCCGCTGAACCCCGCCTACACGGTGGCGGAGCTCCGGTACTTCCTCGAGGACGCCGCGCCCGCCGCGTTCGTGTTCGATCCGGCCGACGCGGCGGGCAAGGCGCCGCTGGCCGCCGCGTGCGGCGTCCCGGCCTGCCTCACGCTGGACGCCGCGGGGAAGGGGACGCTCGCGGAGCGCGCCGCCGCCGAGGACGACGCGTTCCCCACCGCGCCCCGCGGGCGCGACGACGTCGCCGCGATCCTCTACACGTCCGGGACGACCGGGCGGCAGAAGGGCGCGATGCTCACGCACGGGAACCTGGCGAGCAACGCCCGGGCCCTGACGAACCTGTGGGGGTTCACCGAGCGCGATCGGCTGCTGCACGCGCTGCCGATGTTCCACGCCCACGGCCTCTTCATCGCCGCGCACTGCGCGCTGCTCTCCGGCAGCGCGATGCTGTTCCTCGCCAGGTTCTCGGCCGAGCGCGTCGCGGAGCTCCTGCCTCGCGCCACCGCGATGATGGGCGTCCCGACGTTCTACACCCGCCTGCTGGATCTGCCCGGGTTCGGCCCGGAGGCGTGCCGGTCCGTGCGGCTCTTCACCTCGGGGTCGGCGCCCCTGCTCGCGGAGACGAGCCGCGCCTTCGCGGAGCGCGCCGGGCACGCCGTGCTCGAGCGCTACGGCATGACGGAGGCCGTCGTCATCACCTCGAACCCGCTCGACGGCGAGCGCCGTCCGGGCAGCGTCGGGAGGGCCATCGAAGGGGTCGAGCTGCGCGTCGCCGACGCCGAGGGCCGGCCGCTCTCCCGGGGCGCGGTGGGCGTGCTCCAGATCCGCGGCCCCGCGGTGATGAAGGGCTACTGGCGCCAGCCGGAGAAGACGGCGGAGGCCTTCACCGCCGACGGCTGGTTCCGCACCGGCGATCTCGGCACCGTGGCGGAGGACGGGTACGTGACGCTCGTCGGTCGGACGAGCGATCTCGTCATCTCCGGCGGGTTCAACGTCTACCCGAAGGAGGTCGAGCTCGCCCTCGACGCGCTCCCCGGCGTCGTCGAGTCGGCCGTCATCGGCGTGCCCCACCGCGACCTCGGCGAGGCGGTCACCGCCGTCGTGGTCCGGCGCGATCCGGCGCTCGACGCCGGCCGGATCGTGGGCGCGCTGAAGGCCCGGCTCGCCTCCTACAAGGTCCCGAAGCACGTGCACTTCGTCGACCACCTCCCCCGCAACGCGATGGGGAAGGTCCTGAAGAGCGCGCTGCGCGAAACGTATGCCGTCGAAGCGTCCCGTCCCGTCGTCCCAACCCACTGACCCGCAGCGCGGAGGCGATCGTGCACCAGTTCACCCGCAGGAACCTGCTGTTCGGAATGCTGGCCTCGCCGGCGCTGGCGCTCGTCGGCCGGCGCGCCCTCGCGGCGGGCACGACGGAGCTCAAGATCTCGCACCAGTTCCCCGGCGGCACCCTCACGGACGGCGACTTCCGCGACCGCCTGTGCCGCCGGTTCGCGGCCGAGATCGCGAAGCGGACGAACGGCGCGCTGACCGGGACGGTCTACCCGAGCTCCTCGCTCATGAAGGTCAACGCGCAGTTCAGCGCCGCCCGCAAGGGCGCGCTCGACATGAGCCTCTTCCCGCTCTCGTACGCGGGCGGCGAGGTCCCCGAGCTCAACATCGGCCTCATGCCGGGCGTCGTGACCTCGTACGAGCAGGGCATGGCCTGGAAGCACGGCGAGGTGGGCAAGTACCTCACCGATCTCCTCGCCGACAAGGGCATCGTCATCGTGAGCTGGGTCTGGCAGGCGGGCGGCGTCGCCTGCCGCAGCGGCGCCATCGTCGAGCCCCAGGACGCGAAGGGGCAGAAGGTCCGCGGCGGCAGCCGCGAGATGGACATGGTCCTCAAGGAGGCGGGGGCCACCGTGGTCTCGCTCCCCTCGAACGAGATCTACGCGGGCATGCAGACGGGGGCGCTCGACGCGGCCATGACCTCGTCGACGAGCCTCATCTCCTTCCGCCTGGAGGAGGTCGCGAAGCAGCTCGTCACGGGTCGCGGGAAGGCCTACTGGTTCATGCTCGAGCCGCTCATCATGTCGCGCGCGATCTTCGACGGGCTGCCGAAGGACCTGCAGTCGGTGATCATGACGGTCGGCGCGGAGCTCGAGTCGTTCGGCGTCAACTCCGCGAAGGCGGACGACCAGCTCGTCGCGGCGGCGTTCGCGAAGGCGGGCGCGAAGCCCGTGGACCTGTCCGAGGCCACCGTCCGTCGCTGGCAGGACATCGCCCGCGCCACCGCCTGGAAGGACTTCGCCGCGCGCAACGAGCGCTGCGCCCGGCTCCTCTCGCTCGCGGAGAAGACCCTGTGAGCCACGGATTCGAGCTCGAGGCCAGGGCAGCCGAGCTGCCGGCGCTGCCGCGCGCGGGCGCCCTCGGCGTGGCCATGCGCGCGCTCGCCGCCCTGAACCGCCATACCGTGATCGTCTCCGCCCTGGCGATCCTCGGCGCGGCGGCCGTCCTCACGGGCAGCGTCGTCACCCGCTACTTCTTCAAGGTCCCGACCGACTGGCAGGACGAGGCGGCCGTGTTCCTCATGGTCGGCGCGACCTTCCTGACGGCGGCGCAGGTCCAGGCGCAGCGAGGGCACGTGGCCATCGCGGCGCTCGCCTCGATCCTGCCGCCCCGCGTGAACCGGGCCCGCGCGCTCGTCGCGGACCTGGTGTCGCTCCTGTTCTGCACGTTCTTCACCTGGAAGTCCTGGGCGCTCCTCCACGAGGCGGTCGTGGACGGCCAGACGTCGTCGTCGTCGTGGGGGCCGCCGATGTGGATCCCGTACTCGCTCATGACGGTGGGGATGACCCTCCTCACCCTCCAGCTCGTGCTGCAGGTCCTGCATCGCCTCGCGCCGGAAGGAGCAACCGAATGAGCGTCTCCGTCGTCGGCGGTCTCTACGGCGCGGCCACCCTGCTCGTGATGTTCTCGGGCGTGCCGGTCGCCTTCGCGCTCGGGATGGTGGCGGTCGTCTTCATGTACTTCTTCATGCCCGGCGCGGCGCTCGACACCGTCACCCAGAACGTCTACGAGGAGATGTCGAGCATCACGCTGCTCTCCATCCCGCTCTTCATCCTGAAGGGCGCGGCCATCGGCAAGTCGCGCGCCGGGGCGGACCTCTACTCCGCCATCCACGCCTGGATCCGGCGCATCCCGGGCGGCCTCGGCATCGCCAACGTGTTCGCGTGCGCGCTGTTCGCGGCCATGGCCGGGTCGAGCCCGGCGACCGCGTCCGCCATCGGCAGCTCCGGCATCCCCGAGATGCGGTCCCGCGGGTACTCCCCCCGGCTCGCGGCGGGGATCATCGCCGCGGGCGGGACGCTGGGGATCCTCCTGCCGCCGTCGATCACCATGATCCTCTTCGCGGTCGCGTCGGAGCAGTCGCTCGGGCGGCTCTTCCTGGCCGGCATCGGCCCGGGCGCGCTGCTCGTGCTCCTGTTCGCGGGCTACACGGTGTTCCGCTTCAAGAAGGAGTACCGCGCCGCCCTCGCCACCTACGAGCGCACCGGCGTCCGCGCCGCGCACCTCGACGAGCCGGAGCTCTCGCTCGCCGAGAAGACGCGGATGCTGCCGAAGGTCCTCCCCTTCGTGGTCCTGCTGGTCGGCGTCATGGTCGCGCTGTACGGCGGCTTCGCCACGCCCTCCGAGACCGCGGGCCTCGGCGCGATCCTGGCGCTCGTGCTGGTGGGGATCATCTACCGCATGTGGCGCCCGCGCGACCTGAAGCCGATCTTCGCGGGGACGCTCAAGGAGTCGACCATGCTGCTGTTCATCATCGGCATGTCGCTCCTGTACTCGTACGTGATGAGCTACCTGCACATCAGCCAGTCGGCCGCCGAGTGGATCGTGGCCATGCACCTCTCGCGCTGGGTGCTCCTCGCGGCCATCCTCGTGTTCGTGGTGGTGCTCGGCTTCTTCCTGCCGCCGGTCTCGATCATCCTCATGACCGCGCCGATCATCCTGCCGCCCCTCAAGGCGGCCGGGTTCGACCTGGTCTGGTTCGGCGTGGTGATGACGGTGGTGATGGAGATGGGGCTCATCCACCCGCCGGTCGGCCTCAACATCTTCGTCATCAACAACGTCGCGCCGGACATCCCGCTCCGCGACGTCGTCTGGGGCGTGATGCCGTTCGTGGGCCTCATGGTGGTGGCGGTCGTGCTCCTGTGCGTCTTCCCCGGGATCGCGACCTGGCTCCCTGACGCGGTGATGGGGATGCGCTGACGCGGCCGCGCCCGCGCGCCGTGCTCGGGCGGAGGGGGGCGACGCGCTCGCCTCCCTCCGCCTCACGAGCCGGCCGCGAGGCCGGCCGAGCTCCGCGCGGAACGCGGCCATACTCGGGGTGCGAGTGCACTGCATTCGCACCCAGGGTAACGACAAACTCGGCGCGGCGAGCCTCACAGCTCTTCCAGGAGGCGCTGCGCTCTCCGAAGCTGCTCCTCCGTCGCGATGAACTCTCGCTCGCGGGGGCTCCACCCGGACAGGCGGTCCGACCCGACGCCAGTCTCCCTCGAGATGGATGGGCACTCGTCGAGGAGCGCCTCGAGAGTTCGGAGCGTGGGCGCGTCGAAGACGAAACTGAGCGCATCCAGCCTCCTCAGGGCGACCCATGGTTTTCCCGCCGCAACCGCGGAGCTCACTGCCTTTGCGGCGCTCGCCAACTGGGCCGCGACGTCGCGGTCGACGGTCTCTCGAATCCTCTGAGCGAGTGCCCGCTCGAGCGCACGCGCGGCGGTGAGGGATACTTCGGCATACAGCAGGTGCCACCCCGCCCGGAACAACTTGTCGGCGCCCTCGCGCGCCAGCATGTCGGTGGCACGCTGCGACAGCGGAGTCTCGGACACGTTGCCCGGCGCCGCCTTGAGCAGGTGCTCGAGTCCGAGGTTGCAGGTGGCCACCACCGCCTCGACCGCCTCGAATGGCCGCAATCTTCGGCCCGCGAAGCTGCAGCCAGCGACGAGGACGTTGCCGAGGTAGCTGAGCTCATCCATCCGGAGCGAATGGAGCTTCGGATGACTCGCGTAGAGTTCCACCACCGCCCGTTTGAAGAGCGCGTCCGCCTCCGATGAGCGCGAGGACGCGCTGCCGGCGAGGAGGTTCTGGCGCGCCTCTCGCGGAACCTCCGCCTCGTCCAGCTGTTCGATGAGCCTGGCCAACCTGGTCGCCTTGTCGGCGGTCTCGAGCGCGCGGGGCGCGGCCTTCTTTCCTCGCGGAGGGCCCGAGGGCGTGGGCTCGAGCGCGCGGAAATAGGCCCGGGTGATCGGGTCCGCCTCGCGCGAATCGATGATGTCGTGAAGGTCCGTCACGCGGGCGAGGCCCAGAAAGCTCGCCGCAGCCGATGGAGCGATGAAGCCTTCCCGCGCTCGCTGCTCCTCGCGCTCGGCGGCGACATCCGACTCGAGCATCTCCTCGGAGGTGAGGACGTCGTAGAGCCCGCCGTTCTCCTCGATGTATTCCGACGAGAGGTAGCAGCAGCGCTCCAGGATCCGTTGCAGGAGACCGTGATGGTCCCTGTCGAGCGCGACCAGGACGGACAGGATGGCGTCCCACCCGTCGTGTCGCTTCGAGATGACCTGGTACTGGCCGAACTCGTGGTAGAGGCAGCTGTCGAGCGCCTTGTCGGTCAGGTCGCTGTCCTCGCCACGACCCTCCATCTCGACGGCCAGCTCATCAACGTCGACGACCAGAACGTGTCGATGCAGCGACAGCGTCACGAGATCCTCGGGAAGCTCTGCGAGCTTCTGCGCGGTGAAGTCCTCGCCCGCCTCGAGCATCACCTCCAGCCAGAGGGCGAACCGATCAGCATCGAAGGTCTCGTCCTTCCCTGGCTCCTCGCTCCGCCACAGGTCCTCGTCGAAGATCCTCCTGAGCTGCTCCGTCGTGGCCAGCGAGACGATCTCGCCCGAATCTTCGAGCCCGACATGTTGGATGAGCCTTCCGAGGACGCGGGGCTCCAGGGCCTGCACGGTCGCCACGAGCGCGGGATCCTCCAGGATCCGCGCCAAGAGCTGGCGTGGCCGTGGTTGCGCGAATCGCGCGAGCATCCTCGTCATCGGCGCACCCTCGACGACAACGAAGCACCCTCGAAGAAGCTCTTCAGCCCGGCCAGGTGGTAATGCGAGAGGCCCGCGACGGCCTCGCGGATCTTGGCCTCGTCCTTGAACCTCGTGAGGATGCTCGCCATGGCGCTCACGAAATTCCGGTAGACCAGGTCGAGAGAGAACGTCGTCGTCTCCTTTGGATCGAACGTCGGCCTCGTGGATCTGGCATGGGCGATCGTCATCTTCACGAGGTCGTGGACCATCTTTTCGGCGAACGGCTCGTGGTTGGTTCCTTGGGCCTTGCCGAGCAGGACCACGACGCGAAGCCGGTTCTCGATACAGAACCGGAGGAGTTCTTCGGAGATCAGGTGATACGGGGCGTCCACCTCCAGCGCGCGAACGTCATCAACTCCATCGAGGGCATTGACGCGCTGCCGGATGAGCTCGGTGAAAGTCCTGGCGAACTCGTCGGAGACGACGGCGCGGAATAGCTCTTTCTTGTCTTGGAAATACCGGTAGATGTTGCCGGTCGAGATTCCAGCGGCTTCGGCGATCTCGGTCATGGTCGCGGCGCTGTAGCCCTTCTGCGCAAATACCGTCAGCGCGGCGCTGGAGATGCTCTCCTGAATGTCCTCCTTGAGGTACTGCGCCATGCATGCATCCCAGGTCTATAATGAACGTTCGGTTCATTTATGTGCCCCCGGATCGGACCTGTCAACCACGCCGATCCCCCACCACCCGACTCCAAAATCACGTAAGTCGGCGCCGCGGACCCCTCGACACGTCGCGTCGAACTGTGCTCCATTGCCGCACGTAGGACGCGCTGGACCGAGCCGAGGCTCGCCAAGCCCGACTTGATCCTCCTCGCAACCGCGCCTGCTCCGGCAGGCCGGGCGGCCAGCAGCGAACGACACCCGAGACCCCGACGCCCGCGCCGCCGCGACGGGTGGGCGTCCACCGTTCGCTTCGAGGAGCCGCACATGCCCGTCCCGTTCAAGAGAGTGATGGCCGCCAACCGCGGCGAGATCGCCATCCGCATCTTCCGCGCCTGCACCGAGCTCGGGATCCAGACGATCGCGATCTACTCGGAGGAGGACCGCCTCTCGCTGCACCGCTACAAGGCGGACGAGGCGTACCTCGTCGGCAAGGGCAAGAAGCCCATCGACGCGTACCTCGGCATCGAGGAGATCGTCGCGCTCGCGAAGCGGCTCGAGGTGGACGCCATCCACCCCGGCTACGGCTTCCTCTCCGAGAACGCGGAGTTCGCCGAGGCGTGCGAGCGGGCCGGCATCGTCTTCGTGGGGCCGACGCCCGAGATGCAGCGCCGGCTGGGCGACAAGGTGGCGGGCCGCAAGGCGGCGCAGGCGGCGGGCGTACCGGTCGTGCCCGGCACCGCCGAGCCGATCGCGCACGACGAGGAGGCGCTCGTCTTCGCGCGCGAGCACGGCTACCCCATCATCATCAAGGCGAGCGCGGGCGGCGGCGGGCGCGGCATGCGCGTCGCCCGCAACCAGCGCGAGCTCGTCGAGGGGCTCGTGTCGGCGCGCAGCGAGGCGGGCGCGGCGTTCGGCAACCCGGCCGTCTTCCTCGAGCGGTACATCGAGCGGCCGAAGCACATCGAGGTGCAGATCCTCGGCGACCACCACGGGAACCTCGTCCACCTGTTCGAGCGTGACTGCTCGATCCAGCGCCGGCACCAGAAGGTCGTCGAGTTCGCGCCCTCGCTCGCGCTCTCCGAGGCGCAGCGCGCGGCGATCTGCGAGGACGCGCTCAAGATCGCGCGCAGCGTGGCGTACCGGAACGCCGGCACGGTGGAGTTCCTCGTGGACCGCGAGGGGCGGCACTACTTCATCGAGGTGAACCCGCGCATCCAGGTGGAGCACACGGTCACGGAGAGCATCACCGGCCGCAACCTCGTGCAGGCGCAGCTCCTCGTGGCCCAGGGGAAGAAGCTCTCCGATCCGGAGATCGGCATCGCGCGGCAGGAGGACGTGCAGCGCCGAGGCTTCGCCATCCAGTGCCGCATCACCACCGAGGACCCGCAGAACGGCTTCGCGCCCGACTACGGGGTGCTGAAGGCGTACCGCTCGCCGGGCGGGTTCGGCGTGCGGCTCGACGCGGGCAGCGCCTTCACCGGCGCGGTTATCACGCCGCACTACGACTCGCTGCTCGTGAAGATCACCACCTGGGGGCTGACGCTCGGCGCGGCGGCGCGGGTGATGGACCGCTCGCTCCAGGAGTTCCGCGTCCGCGGGGTGAAGACCAACATCGCCTTCCTCGAGAACGTCGCGCGCCACCCCGTGTTCCTGGCGGGCGACTGCGACACATCGTTCATCGAGGGGCACCCGGAGCTCATGCAGGCCAAGGTCAAGAAGGACCGCGGCACGAAGCTCCTGCGCTACCTCGGCGAGGTGATCGTGAACGGCTCGCCCGGCGTGGCGAAGCCGCTCCGCTCGGCGGAGCTCCGCGAGCCGCGCCTGCCGAAGGTGGAGATGTCGGGCCGCCCGCCGAAGGGATCGCGCGACCTCCTCCTCGAGCGCGGGCCGGAGGGGCTCGCGCGCTGGGCGCTCGAGGAGCGGCGGCTGCTCTTCACCGACACCACCATGCGCGACGCGCACCAGTCGCTGCTCGCGACGCGCGTGCGCACCGACGACCTGGTCCGCATCGCCCCCGCCACCGCCCGCCTCGCCGCAGGGCTCTTCTCGCTCGAGCTGTGGGGAGGCGCGACGTTCGACGTGTCGATGCGCTTCCTCAAGGAGGACCCCTGGGAGCGGCTCCACAAGCTCCGCGCCGCGATCCCGAACGTCCTCTTCCAGATGCTGCTCCGCGGCTCGAACGCGGTCGGGTACACGAACTACCCTGACAACGTGGTCGAGCGGTTCGTGGAGGAGGCCGCGAGGAGCGGGGTGGACGTCTTCCGCGTCTTCGACTCGCTCAACTGGACGAAGGGCATGACGGTCGCCTGCGAGGCGGTGCGGCGGCAGAAGAACGCCGTGCTGGAGGCGGCGCTCTGCTACACGGGCGACATCAGCGATCCGCGGCGCGACAAGTACCCGCTCGACTACTACGTGAAGCTCGCGAAGGAGCTCGAGCGCATGGGCGCACACTTCCTCGCGGTGAAGGACATGGCGGGGCTCCTGAAGCCCTTCGCCGCGGCGAAGCTGGTGAAGGCGCTCAAGGAGGCGGTGGGCATCCCCGTCCACCTGCACACCCACGACACCTCCGGCGTGGCGTCCGCGACGCTGCTCGAGGCGGCGCGGGCGGGCGTGGACGTGGTGGACGCGGCGCTCGCGCCCCTCTCCGGCCTCACCGCCCAGCCCAACCTGAACTCGCTCGCGGCCGTCCTGCGCGGCGAGGAGCGGGACCCGGCGCTCGACGAGGGCGGCCTGCAGGAGCTCGCCGCTTACTGGGAGACGGTGCGCGAGTGGTACGCGCCCTTCGAGTCCGGGCTGCGGAGCGGGACCGCCGAGGTCTATCGCCACGAGATCCCCGGCGGCCAGTACTCCAACTACAAGCCGCAGGTGGCCGGGCTCGGCCTCCTCGACCGGTGGGAGGAGTGCAAGGACATGTACCGGAAGGTGAACCTGCTCTTCGGGGACATCGTCAAGGTGACGCCGTCGTCCAAGGTCGTGGGCGACATGGCCATGTTCCTCGTGAAGAACGGCCTCGAGCCCGAGGACCTCTTCACGGAGAAGGGCAGGGATCTCGCCTTCCCGGAGTCGGTGGTCGGCCTCGCGAGGGGCATGCTCGGCCAGCCTCACGGCGGCTTCCCGGAGGAGCTCCGCCGGGTGATCCTGAAGGACCAGGAGCCCATCACGCGCCGCCCGGGCGAGCTGCTCGAGCCCGCCGACCTGGAGCGCGAGCGGGCGCGCGCGGCGGAGCGCGCCGGCGTACCGGTGGACGACAAGGCGCTCGTGTCGTGGCTGCTCTACCCGAACGTGTGGCCGGACCTCGTGCGTCACCGCGAGGAGTTCTCGGACACCTCGGTCGTCCCGACGGCGGTGTTCCTCTACGGGCTCGAGCCGGGGCAGGAGACCTCGATCGAGATCGAGCCCGGCAAGACGCTCATCGTGCGCCTCGTGACCGTCGGCAAGCTCGAGAAGGACGGCACGCGCGATCTCTTCTTCGAGCTGAACGGCGAGGCGCGCACCATCACCGTGCGCGACCAGTCCGCGGCGCAGGGGGCCCAGGCCCGGCCGAAGGCCGAGCGCGGGAACCCCGCCCACGTCGGCGCCCCCATGCCCGGCAAGGTCGTGAAGGTGAACGTGAAGGCCGGCGAGCAGGTGAAGGCCGGCGCGGTGCTGCTCGTCACCGAGGCGATGAAGATGGAGACGAACGTGAAGGCGAAGGCGGACTGCACCGTCGCCGAGGTCCGCTTCAAGGAGGGCGACAAGGTGGAGAAGGAGGACCTCCTCCTCGTGCTCGCGTGACCGGCCGGGCCGGCCGGGAAGGCGGCCGCGCTGCGCGCCGCGGCGCATGCCCGAAAGGCGCGCGGCCGCGACGTTGACGGATCGTCGCGATGGGCGCACTCGTCGGGCATGCCGCTCGAGTGGAGCCCGTCGCTCGCGGTCGGGGTCGCGGAGATCGACGCCGACCACGTCGAGCTGTTCCACCGGGCCGAGCGGCTCGTGCGCGCGCTGCGCACGGGCGATCGGGCGGGGGTCGAGGCGCTGTTCACGTACCTCGCCGGCTACGCGGAGCGGCACTTCCTCGCGGAGGAGCGGCTCATGGTCGCCGCCGGCTACCCGCGCCTCGAGGAGCACCGCGCCGCGCACGCCCGCTTCCGGGGTGAGCTCGAGGGCCACCTCCGAGCCCACGCGCGCGACGGCGGCAGCGCCGCCGCCGGCCTCGCGCTCCACAACTGGCTCTCCGACTGGCTGCGCGAGCACCTCGCCGGGCTCGATCGGGACCTGGCGCTGCATCTCGGGCGCTAGGCCTCCCCGGCGAGGCCCGATCGCGACGCCCCTCGGAGGGAGCGCGCACCCGGCGGACTCCGGGCGGCATTGCCCGCTCGACCCGCCCGCCGACCCCGCCCAGCAGAAGCTCCTGCGGCCAGATGTCGCTCCCTCTATGAAGCAGATGGAGGAGCGCACGATGGCGTCCCCGGACAGCTCCGTCGCGCCACTGCCGGCCGCCCGGCCGGACGGTGGCGCGCGGGTGAACGACTTCTCGATCCAGGTCGCGACCGCGAACGGCTCGGGCTCGCAGAGCTCGAACACCGTGCTCCTGCGGGCGATCTTCCAGATGGGCGTGCCGGTCTCCGGCAAGAACCTGTTCCCGTCGAACATCGCGGGCCTGCCGACCTGGTACACGATCCGCGCCTCGCGGGACGGCTGGATCGCGCGGAAGAAGGAGGTGGACCTCCTCGTCGCGATGAACCCCGAGACGGCGCGCGACGACGTGCTCGGGCTCTCCGCCGGCGCGGCGGTGGTCTACGACGCGCCGCTCGCGCTCGCGGAGCTCCGGCCCGACCTCGTGTACTACCCGGTGGCGTTCGACGCGCTCGTCGAGCCGCTCACGAAGGAGCCGAAGCTCCGGCGGCTCCTCCGCAACATGGCGTACGTGGGCGTCCTCGCGCGGCTGCTCGACCTCGACCTCGGCGAGGTGGAGCACGCCATCGAGAAGCAGTTTCCGGGCAAGCCCAGGGCCCGCGACCTGAACGTCGCGGCGGCGCGGGCCGGCTTCGACCACGCGGCGACGCTCGAGAAGCGCGATCCGCTGGTCGTGCGCCGGATGGACCGGACGGCGGGGAAGATCCTGGTGGACGGCAACGCCGCGGCGGCGATGGGCGCCCTCTTCGCGGGCGTCACGGTCGTCGCCTGGTACCCCATCACGCCCTCGTCCTCGCTCGTCGAGACGCTCATCGGCCACCTCCGCAGGTACCGCATCGGCCCGGACGGCAAGGCGACCTTCGCGGTGGTGCAGGCCGAGGACGAGCTCGCGGCGGTGGGGATGGCCATCGGGGCGGGCTGGGCCGGCGCGCGGGCGATGACCGCCACGGCCGGACCGGGCGTCTCCCTCATGAGCGAGTTCGCCGGGCTCGCGTACTACGCGGAGATCCCCGCGGTGATCTTCGACGTCCAGCGGGTCGGCCCGTCGACGGGGCTCCCCACGCGCACCGCCCAGGGCGACGTGCTCTCGACGGCGTTCCTCTCCCACGGCGACACGCGCCACGTGCTGCTCTTCCCGGGGTCGGTCGAGGAGTGCTTCACGATGGGGGTGGACGCGTTCGATCTCGCCGAGCGCCTCCAGACGCCGGTGTTCGTGATGACCGACCTCGATCTCGGCATGAACGTGTGGATGTCCGACCCCTTCCCGTACCCGGCGCGCCCGCTCGATCGCGGGAAGGTGCTCGGGAAGGACGACCTCGACCGGCTGGGCGGATTCGCGCGGTACGCCGACGTGGACGGCGACGGGATCGGCTGGCGCACGCTGCCGGGCACGCCGCACCCGAAGGCCGCCTACTTCACGCGCGGCACGGGCCACGACGAGCAGGCCGCCTACAGCGAGGACCCGCGCACGTTCGAGCGGAACCTCGCCCGGCTCGAGAAGAAGCTCGACGGCGCGCGCGACCTCCTGCCCGCGCCGGTGCGGGAGGGCTCCGGCGAGGCGAAGCTCGGCCTCCTCGCCTACGGCTCCTCCGATCCGGCGCTCCGCGAGGCGCGCGATCAGCTCCGCCGCGAGGCGGGGCTCGACTCCGACTACCTGCGCGTGCGCGCCTACCCGTTCTCGCGCGAGGTGCGCGAGTTCGTGGAGGCGCACGAGCGGGTGTACGTGGTGGAGCAGAACCGCGACGGGCAGCTCGCGGCGCTGCTGAAGCTCGATCTGCCGGCCGCGCTCGTCCCGCGGCTCCGCCCCGTCCCGCACCTCGACGGGCTGCCGCTCGACGCCCGCACGGTGTCCGACGCGATCCGCGCCGAGGAGGCGCGCTGACATGGCCACCCCCGCGACCCCCGCCGCCCCGCGCACCAACCGGCTCGGCCTCAGCGTCGTCGAGTACAAGGGCGCGAAGAGCACGCTCTGCGCCGGCTGCGGCCACAACGCGATCTCCGAGCGCATCCTGGAGGCGATGTACGAGATGGGGGTGCCCCCCGAGCGCGTCGCCAAGCTCTCCGGGATCGGCTGCTCGTCGAAGAGCCCCGCCTACTTCATGAGCCGCTCGCACGCGTTCAACGCGCTGCACGGGCGCATGCCGTCCGTCGCGACCGGCGCGGTCCTCGCGAACCGCGAGCTCCTCGCGCTCGGCGTCTCCGGCGACGGGGACACCGCCTCCATCGGGATCGGCCAGTTCGTGCACCTCATGCGCCGGAACCTCCCGATCCTCTACGTCGTCGAGAACAACGGCGTGTACGGGCTCACGAAGGGGCAGTTCTCGGCGACGGCCGATCTCGGGGCGAAGCTCAAGACCGGCGTGCAGAACGACCTGCCCGCCATCGACCTCTGCACGCTCGCGATCCAGCTCGGCGCCACGTTCGTCGGCCGCTCCTTCTCGGGCGACAAGCGCCAGCTCTCGGCCATGCTGCGGGCGGCGCTCGCGCACCGGGGGACGGCGATGCTCGACGTGGTCTCGCCCTGCGTCACGTTCAACGACCACGAGGGCTCGACCAAGTCCTACGCGTACATGAAGGAGCACGACGTCCCGCTGCACGAGCTCCAGTTCGTGCCGGCGTTCGAGGACCTCGCGGTCGAGTACGACCCGGGGACCACCGTGGACGTGACGATGCACGACGGCTCGCACCTGCGGCTGCGCAAGCTGGAGGAGGGGTACGATCCGCGCGACCGCGGCCGGGCGATGTCGCGCCTCGTCGAGGCGCAGGCGGGCGGCGACGTGCTCACCGGCGTGCTCTTCGTGGACGCGAAGGCGCCGAGCCTCGTCGATCTCCTGAACCTCGTGGACGCGCCGCTCGCGACGCTGCCCGCGGAGGCGGTGCGGCCGCCGCGGGAGGTGCTCGACGCCCTCATGGACGCGCTCCGCTGAGCCACCGGCGGCCGCGGCGCGGACGTCGAGGGTCAGCCGCGCTTCGCCGCCGGCCCGCCGCGCTCCACCGGCAATCCACGGCCGAGCCAGTCCGGCAGGCCGCCCTGGTAGACGTGGAGGTTCTTGTAGCCCATCTCGGCCGCCGCACGGGCGGCCTCCTGGCTCAGCGTTCAGCCGCCGCCGCGGCAGTAGAAGACGATGGGCGCCGCGCGGTCCTTCGGGAGGGAGCCCTGGTACGCCTTCGTCCACGCCGCCGGGATGCTTATGGCGCCCGGCAGGTGGGCCTCGGCGTACTCCTCGGGGCTGCGGCTGTCCACGAGGACGGCCTTCCGCGCGCCGGAGACGAGCGCCCGGACCTCGTCGGCGCCGACGGTCCTGACCTGGGCGCCGGCCGCGCCCGGCAGGACGAGCGCGGCGAGGACGGCTGCCACGGCGATGAGGCTCGAGCGCACGGCGTTCCTCCGGCTGCGGGGGCGGCGAGAGGCCGCCGCCCGATGAGAGCCGCGGGAGGGATGGAGGGTTCGGCCGGGGCCGGCCGTCGGGCCCTCAGCCGCGGGCGAGCAGCGCGGGCCACCAGCGGAACGTGCACGCGTCCTTGCCGGACTGCTGCACCACCGTCCCGTCCCAGCCCTGGTCGAGGGCGCCGGTCGTGCAGCCCTGGGCGCCCTCACGGATCGTGATGCGACCGCAGAGCCGGCCCGAGGGCGCGACGAGCTCGATCCGCTGCACGCAGTCGGGCGCGGCCACGCCGGCGGGCTCCAGGGCGGCGTAGCCCGCGTTGCCGCGCGTGAGGCGGTACCCCCAGCGCGCGCGCTCCGCGAGCCAGGCCGGCAGGGGCTCCGAGCGCGCGGCGAGCGGCGCGTAGCGGCGCAGCCAGCTCCCGTCCGAGCGGACCGCGAGCCCGCCGTCGAGGAGCGGCGCGACGTCCACGTCGTGGCTGAGCCCCTCGCCGACGACGGCGGCGGAGGCCTCGGGCTCGCCGGCGTCGGCCACCGCCGCGCCCGAGGGCTCGACCCAGTGCGCGCGGAGGTAGGCGGAGTCCTGGAAGAGCATGAGCGCGGCGCCGGTGATGGAGACGCCGGCGGCCATGAAGTACGGCTCCGCCGCGTCGGGGTCGGACGACACCGGCACCGCCTCGGGCCAGCGGGGCGCCCCGCTCGCGTCGAAGCGGAACGCGTCGAGCGCGTTCCAGTGGTTGCCGGCCACCGTGACCGAGCGGAACAGCACCACGCTCCCGCCCTGGGGATCCTGCGCCAGCCTCGAGCGGAAGCCGGTGCGCAGCGCCGGGTCCGGCGAGATCGGGGAGGCGCGGCGCACCCGCCCGTCGGGCGCGATCGAGACGTGCTCGACCGTGCCGGCCGCTCCGGCGAGCCCCTGCCAGCCGTCCGGCGCGGCGACGAGCGCCTCGGCCGCGAAGGTGCCCAGCGGGCTACCGTCGCGGGAGCGCGCCTGCCAGGTGAGCGCACCCGCCGCGTCGCGCACGCCGAGCGCGACCGCGCCGGTCCCGTCGGCGCTGCCGGCGACGCAGGTACCGCCCGCGGGGGCGGTCAGCCGGACGGTCACCGGCTCGGGCGCAGCGGTGGGGACGAGCGCGTCGCACTCGGCGGCGGCGTCGAGCCGCTCGAGGTCCAGGGAGGCCGCTCCGGGCGCGCCCGACGCGGCGATGGGGCTGGAGGACGGCGGCGGTGGCACATCGGGACCCGCCGCGCCGGCGGTGGCGCCCGAGGAGGGCGGACCGCCCGCGCCGCCGCACGCCAGGAGCGCCCCGAGGGCCGACGCGGCGAGGAGGAGGACGGACGGCCGAGGTGCGAGGAGGTGGTTGGCGGGGCGCATGGCGGGGACAGTGTCGGCACGCCGATGGGGCTCCGCCTGCCTGCTCCCCTGATTTTCTCGGCCTCGCCCGCGCCGGGCGGGCCCTGGCGTGCCGCGCCGCCCAAGGTTAGGAGCCGGGCATGCCCAGGGCCATCCGCTTCCACGAGACCGGCGGGCCGGAGGTGCTCCGGCTCGAGGACGTCCAGGTCGGCGCGCCCGGCGCGGGCGAGGCGCGCGTCCGCCACACCGCGATCGGCGTGAACTTCGTCGACATCTACCACCGCTCCGGGCTCTACCCGCTGCCGCTCCCGTCCGGCGTCGGGGTCGAGGGCGCCGGCGTGGTGGAGGCGGTCGGCGCCGGCGTCACGCACGTGCACGCCGGCGATCGCGTGGCCTACACCGGGCCGCCGGGCTCGTACTCGGAGGTGCGGCTCGTCCCGGCGGACCGGCTCGTGAAGCTGCCCGACGACATCGCCGATCGCACGGCCGCGGCGGTCCTGACGAAGGGGCTCACGGTGCACGCGCTGGTGCGGCGCACGCACGCGGTCCGTGCGGGAGAGACGGTGCTCCTGCAGGCCGCCGCCGGCGGCGTCGGGCTCATCGCGGTGCAGTGGCTGAAGGCGCTCGGCGCGACCGTCATCGGGACCGTCGGCTCGGACGAGAAGGCGGAGATCGCGCGCGCCCACGGCTGCGACCACGTGATCGTCTACACGCGCGAGGACTTCCCGAGGCGCGTGCGCGAGATCACCGGCGGCGCGGGCGTCCCGGTCGTCTACGACTCCGTCGGCAAGGCCACCTTCGACGGATCGCTCGACTGCCTCTCGCCCCTCGGGCTGATGGTCCTCTTCGGGAACGCCTCCGGGTCGGTCCCGCCGTTCGACCCCGCCGTGCTCGGGCGGAAGGGCTCGCTCTTCCTCACGCGGCCGTCGGTCTTCACGTACATCGCCCGGCGGGAGGACCTCGAGCGCGGGGCCGCCGCGCTCTTCGAGATGCTGCGGACCGGGAAGGTGAGGGTGCAGATCGGCCGGACCCTGCCGCTCGCGGAGGCCGCCGACGCGCAGCGGGCGCTCGCGGCGCGCGAGACCACCGGGTCGGTGGTGCTCTTGCCCTGACGCGCAGGGTCTAGCGGCCGCTCGCCCGCCGAAATACGATGCCGACCTTTGCGCGAACCGCGCGCGGGAGGCATCTCTTTGTACGCACCTTCCTACCTGAGCGGCCCGTCCTCGGCGCCGCTCCTCGGCGAGACCATCGGGGAGAACCTGCGCCGCACCGTGACCCGGTTCCCGGAGCGCGAGGCGCTCGTCTCGGTCCAGCAGGGGTACCGCGCGACGTACCGCGAGCTCTGGGAGCAGACCTCCGAGATCGCGCGGGCGCTGCTCGTCCGCGGCGTGCGCAAGGGCGACCGCGTCGGGCTCTGGTCGCCGAACCGGTTCGAGTGGGTGGTGCTCCAGTACGCCTGCGCCCGCGTGGGCGCGATCCTCGTGAACGTGAACCCCGCCTACCGCGTGCACGAGCTCGAGTACGCGCTCCGGCACGCGGGCGTCTCGACGCTCCTGCTCGCGCGCGCGTTCCGCCAGGCCGACTACGTCACGATGGTGCGGGAGGTCCGGCTCCGCTGCCCGGAGCTGCGGCAGACGATCGTCATCGACGAGGAGTGGACCGACCTCCGGCAGGACGCGCGCCGCCTCTCCGAGGAGGAGCTCTCGCGCGTCGAGCGCGACCTGCAGTTCGACGAGCCGATCAACATCCAGTACACGAGCGGCACGACCGGCTTCCCGAAGGGCGCGACGCTCTCGCACCACAACATCCTCAACAACGGCTACTTCGTCGCGCAGTACCTCCGCTACACCGAGGAGGACCGCGTCTGCATCCCGGTGCCCTTCTACCACTGCTTCGGCATGGTGATGGGGAACCTCGCCTGCACCACGCACGGCGCGGCGATGGTGATCCCGGCGGAGAGCTTCGAGCCACAGTCGGTGATGCGGACCGTGCAGGAGGAGCGCTGCACCTCGCTCTACGGCGTCCCGACGATGTTCATCGCCGAGCTCGACCACCCGGAGTTCTCCGCGTTCGACTTCTCGTCGCTCCGCACCGGCATCATGGCGGGCTCGCCCTGCCCGATCGAGGTGATGAAGCGGGTCCAGCGGGACATGCACATGCCGGAGGTCACGATCTGCTACGGCATGACCGAGACCTCGCCGGTGTCCACGCAGTCGCGCCCGGACGATCCGCTCGAGAAGCGGGTCACCACCGTCGGCCAGGTCCACCCGCACGTCGAGATCAAGGTCGTCGATCCGACCACCGGGCGCGTCGTGCCGCGGGGCACGCCGGGCGAGCTGTGCACGCGCGGCTACTCGGTGATGATCGGCTACTGGAACGACGCGCCCGCGTCGCGCGACGCGATCGACACCGGGCGCTGGATGCACACGGGCGATCTCGCCACGGTGGACGCCGACGGCTACGTGAAGATCGTCGGCCGCATCAAGGACATGGTCCTGCGCGGCGGGGAGAACGTCTTCCCGCGCGAGGTGGAGGAGTTCCTCTACACGCTCCCCGGCGTCTCCGACGTGCAGGTGATCGGGGTGCCGGACGCGAAGTACGGCGAGGAGCTCATGGCGTGGGTGAAGCTGCGCCCCGGCGTGACGCTCACGGGCGACGATCTCCGGCGGCTCTGCCGCGGCAAGATCGCGACCTACAAGATCCCCCGCTACTACAAGTTCGTGGACGCGTTCCCGATGACGGTCACCGGCAAGGTCCAGAAGTTCCGCATGCGCGAGCAGGCGATCCAGGAGCTCGGGCTCGAGAAGGCCGCCCGGATCGAAACCGCCTGAACGACAGTTCGTGCTTCGCGATCACCTTCGGTGACGCGAATCGCGCTGTCGTTCAGGGATGTTCGAACGGGGGCTGCGCCCCCGCCCCGCCGCCGGCTGGCCGCCGTCGTCGGGGACCCCCCCCCGGCTCGCCGGGTCCCGTGCGCCGCCGCGAGCGGCTTCGCCGCTTCCGCGGCGTCGCCCCGGCGGGCTCGCTTCGCTCGCCTGTTCGCGAAGCATGATTGGCCGGTTAGTGCCTTCCGACCCTCGAGCCCCGCGGCGGAGGGAGCCCGCGGGGCGCTTGAATAGGCGCGCCGCGCCTGCCGTCGCGATCGCGGCGAGCCGAGTCGAAGGTGCACGCTCGGAGAAGGGGCTCGCTCCCTCGCGCGCCGCGCGGGCGGATGGAACGCCGAGGGGTGGACGGGCGCCGCTGCGTCCGCCTCCGCCCCCTGGCGTGCATCGACCCGCTCGCAGACGCCAGGTTTCCCGGACGGCGGGAGAGTGCGCACCTTCTCGCTTGCGGGCGCGACGCCCGCCACAGGGAGGGGAGTTGACCATGAGAAAGATCGCAATCGTGGGCGCGCTGGCCGCGCTCGCCTGGGCGCAGGGCGTCCGGGCGGAGGATCCGGCGAAGGCGGAGGCCGAGGCGCAGGAGAAGGTCCAGAAGGCGGAGGCCAAGGCGCACGAGAAGACCGCAGAGGCCCAGGCGGACGCGCAGAAGAAGACCGCCGAGGCGCAGAAGGACGTCCGCAAGGAGAAGGCGGAGGCCCAGGAGAAGGTGCAGGACGCGCGCAGGGACGAGATGCGTCAGGGCACCGCGGCGGGCACGGGCACCGGCTCGATGGCGGCGCGCGACGAGCGGAAGCACCCGATGTTCGAGGGCAAGGACAACTACGAGGTGAAGGGCAAGATCGAGGCCGTCACTGCGAGCTCGATCACCGTCCGTCGCGACGAGCTGCCGGCGGCCAAGCTGAGCGTCGATCACAACACGAAGATCGAGCTCGACGGCCAGCACGTCGCCGCGTCCCAGCTCAGGCAGGGGCAGGACGTGAAGGCGTCGTTCAACCTCAAGGACGACAAGCCGCTGGCCGTGGAGATCAAGGCCGAGAAGATGAAGTAGCGCCGCAGAAGGCGTTTGCTCGAAGGGCTCCCCGGACGTCTCCGGGGAGCCCCTTGCATTTGCGAGGCGCCTGGCGCGAGCGCCGGCTCCGCGGCCTCCTCCTCGACCCGCTCCTCGCAGGTGTCCGCGGGGGCCGTGCGCCGGAGGACGCCTTCTCTGCGCCATGAGGGAGGCCCCGCTCCTCGCCCTGCGCAGCGCCTGGCCCGGCGGTAGCTTCGTTCTCGACCCATGAGCGTCGCCCTGGTCCTCCTCGCATCCGCAGCGCTGTGCGCCGGCGCGCCCGAGCTGCCCCCGCCGGATCCCTCGGCCGCGGCGGCGCCCGCTGAGGGCGCGCAGGCGGGGGACGCACCGCGCAGCGCACCGGCGGCGCCGGCGTCGCAGGCCACGGACCCCGCGTCGCAGGAGTCACCCCCTCGAGCAGCTCCGCCGCCGCCTCCTCCGGCGCCGCCGACCGAGCCCGGAGAGCGGTCCGCCGAGACCTCCGCCCATCAGTCCGGGCACGTCGCAGCCGCCGAGGCGACGCACCGCGGGAGCCGCTGGTTCGCGCTGCCGGTCCTGTTCTGGCTCCCCGAGACCCGGCTCGGCTTCGGCGTGAGCGGCGGCCTCCACCTCCACCTCGACGGCGCTCCGCGGACGAGCAGCCTCTTCGCCGGCGCCGTCTACACGCTGCAGCGGCAGGGCTCGCTGGACGTCGCGGGGGACGTCTACCTCCCGGGCGGTGCGCTCCTGTCCGGGCGCGCGCGCGTCGTCCACTTCCCCGACGTGTTCTACGGGATAGGCCCGCACACCACGACCGCGCAGCGTGAGGACTTCACCCGCCGCGCGGCCGAGCTGGTGATCGCCGCCGAGTTCCCGATCGTCGCGCACCTGAGCGCCGGGCCGCGCCTGGACCTCCGTGCGGAGGAGATCCGCGACCGGCGGCCGGGAAGCGCGCTCGCGGAAGGCGACGTCACCGGGTGGAACGGCTACTCCGCGGCAGCGCTCGGCGCGAGCGCGCGGTGGGACTCGCGGGACAGCGCCTTCTGGCCCACCACGGGGACCCTGGCGCAGACCTGGTACGTCTACGCGCCGGAGGGGTTCGGCCGGAGCCACGGCTTCGGGCGCGGGGTCCTGGAGGTGAGCCGGTTCCTGGGGCTCGGCCGCGGGCGCGTGCTCGGGCTCGACGGCTACGCCGAGGGCGCCCACGGCGACCCACCGTTCACGCTCTTGCCGAAGCTCGGAAGCACCCACTTCCTGCGCGGCGTCCGGGAGGGCCGTTACCGCGACCGGCTCGACTGGGCGGCGCAGGCGGAGCTGCGGGTGCCGGTCTGGCGGCGGCTCAGCGCCACCACCTTCGCGGCGGCGGGCGCCGTCGCCCCGGGGCTCCGGGACCTCTCGCTGCGGACCGTGCAGGTCACCGGCGGCGCCGGCCTGCGCTTCCGGCTCACGGAGGAGGGCGCCAACATCCGGCTCGACCTGGCCGCGAGCCGGACGGGCGTCGAGGTGTACGTGCTCGTGCTGGAAGCGTTCTAAACGACAGTTCGTGCTTCGCGATCACCTTCGGTGACGCGAATCACGCTGTCGTTTAGCCATGTTCGAACGGGGGCTGCGCCCCCGCCCCGCCGAGCGAAGCTCGTCGGGGCCCCACCCCTGCTCGCCGGGTCCCGTGCGCCGCCGCGAGCGGCTTCGCCCCGGCGGGCTCGCTTCGCTCGCCTGTTCGCGAATCATGATCGACCTCTTAGGCGCGCCCGGGCCTCGAGCGGGCTCCCCGGGTCATCCCGGGGAGCCCGCTTTCGTGCGAGTGCCTCGTCCTACGCGGCCTTGTCCCCGGTCTCCTCCTCCTCGTGAGGCGCGGCCGGGAGGGCGCGGACGAGCCGCCCGCGCAGGCCGTCGAGGAGCGCGTACACCACCGGGACCACGACGAGCGTGAGGACCGTCGAGGCGGCGAGGCCGCCGATGATCGCCCAGGCCATGCCGGTGCGCATCTCGGCGCCGTCGCCGCGCGCGAACGCGACGGGGATCATGCCGGCGATCATCGCGATCGACGTCATGAGGATGGGGCGGAGCCGCAGCGGGCCCGCCTCGAGGAGCGCCTCGAGCGTGGTCCGGCCCTCGGCGCGGAGCTGGTTCGTGAACTCCACGATGAGGATGCCGTTCTTCGTCACGAGGCCGGCGAGCATGATCATGCCGATCATGGCGAGCATCGACATGAACTCGTGGGCGAGGAGCAGCGCCGCGATGGCGCCGATCACCGCGAGCGGCAGGGAGAGCATGATGGTGACCGGGTCGAGGAGGCTCTCGAACTGCGCCGCGAGGATCATGTAGATGAGGATGATCCCGAGCAGGAGCGCCATGAGGAACTCGCGCCCGGTGTTCGCGAGCTCCTTGCCCTGGCCCTCGAAGTCCGTCTGCACCTGCGGCGGGAACTCCTTCGCGATCCCGTTCAGGAACGAGATCGCCTCGCCGAGCGAGTAGCCCTTGAGGTTCGCGAGCATCGTCACCTGGCGCTTCAGGGCCTGGCGCTCGATCTG
Source organism: Anaeromyxobacter sp. SG66 (assembly GCF_022690805.1). Classification (NCBI taxonomy): domain Bacteria; kingdom Pseudomonadati; phylum Myxococcota; class Myxococcia; order Myxococcales; family Anaeromyxobacteraceae; genus Anaeromyxobacter; species Anaeromyxobacter sp. SG66. Next base: position 69,721 of record NZ_JALCZC010000007.1, on the reverse strand, counting down.
CGACGGGCCCTCGCCGCCCTGGAGCCGCGCCACGCTGCGCAGCTCGACGAGCTCGTTCTTGGGCGTGCGCAGGGTGAGCGCGCCGATCGCGTCCGGGTCAGCGCGGGTCTCGTCCGGGAGCCGGAGCTTCACGTCGTACTGGTTGCCCTTCTCGCGGTACGTCCCGAAGGCGTCCTGGCCGAGGAACGCGCGCAGCGTCTGGCCGACGGCCGCCGCCGGGAGCCCCACCGCGGCGGCCCGGTCGCGGTCCACCTGCACCGAGAGCAGGGGCCGCCCGGCGCGGTAGGTGGTGTCCACGTCGGTGAGGCCGGGGTTCTTCAGCATCGCGGCCTTGGTCTTCTCCACCGCCGCGAGGATCGCGTCCCAGTCGTCCGAGCGGATGTTGAACTGCACCGGCTGGGGGCGCGAGCCGCCGCCCGCCATCATCTGCTGGTCGGCCACGGAGAGCACCGTGCCCGGAGGCACCGCGAGCGACTGCCGGAGGTGCTGCTTGAACTCCTCCTGGCTGTAGCGGCGCTCGTTCACCCGGAGGAGGTTCACCGTGAGGTCGGCCTTGTTCACCGCCTCGTCCACGCCGCCGCCGACGAGGGAGAAGACGTTCACGACGCCGGGCACGCCGCGGATCTGGCCGGCGATGCGCTCCGCCTCGCGCTGCGTCTCCGCGAGCGGCGTCCCGACGGGGAGCTCCACGCTCACCGTGACGCCGCCCTGGTCCTGCGACGGGATGAACGTGAACTGGAGGAACTTGCCGAGGCCGACCGTCACGAAGAGCACGCCGACCGCCGCCGCGACGGTGACGGCGCGGTGCGCGAGCGCCCACTCGAGCGTGCGGCGGTAGCCGCGCTCGATGGCCGTGAAGAACCGCTCGAGCACGGCGCCCACCCGCGACGTGCCGTGCCCGTGCTTCGCCAGGATGCGCGCCGACATCATCGGCGTGAGCGTCATCGAGACGAAGTACGAGATGGCCACCGCGACCGCGACCGTCACGCCGAACTGGAAGAAGAAGCGGCCGACCATCCCCTTCATGAACGCCACGGGGATGAACACCGCGATGACCGAGAGGGTCACCGCGAGCACGGCGAGCGCGATCTGTCCGGTCCCGTTCAGCGCCGCCTCGCGCGGCCGCTCGCCCTTCTCGAGGTGGCGGACGATGTTCTCGATGACGACGATGGCGTCGTCGATGAGGAGGCCGATCGAGAGGGTCAGCGCGAGCATCGTCACCGTGTTGAAGGTGAAGCCGAGCGCGTGCATGACGGCGAAGGTGCCGATGACCGAGGTCGGCAGCGCCAGCGCGGAGACGATGGTGGCGCGCCAGTCGCGCAGGAACACGAGCACGACGAGCACGGCGAGGATCGCGCCGATGACGAGGTCGTGCTGCACCGCCGAGATGGAGCCGCGGATGAACTTGGAGTTGTCGGTGACGATCTCGAGCTTGGAGCCCGCCGGGAGGCGCTGGGTGAGCGCGGCGAGGTCCCCCTTCACGCGCTCGGCCACCTCGACGGTGTTCGCGCCCGACTGCTTGCGGATGACGAGCGCGACCGCCGAGCGGCCGTCGAGGGTCGCCGCCGAGCGCGCCTCCCCGGGGCCGTCCACCACGTTCGCGACGTCGCGCACGCGGATGGGCCGGTTGCCGGGGCTCGCCACGACGAGATCGCGGATCTCCTCGACCGAGCGGGCCTCGGTCTCGAGCTTGACCACGCGCTCCTGGCCGGGCTCGAGCGTGCGGCCGCCCGGGACGGAGATGCTCTGGGCGCGGATCGCCTGGGACACGTCGGTCGCGGCGAGGCCGTAGGACCGGAGCCGGACCGGGTCGACGACCACGTTGACCTCGCGCTCGCGCCCGCCGACCACGTCGATGGAGCCCACGCCCTGGAGCCGCTGGAGGCCGGGCTTCAGCTCGTCCTCGGCGATGCGGGTGAGCTCCTCGATGGGCACCGGGCCGGAGAGGGCGAGCTGGACGATCGGCATGGCGCCGAGGTCGAGCTTCTGCACGACCGGCGTCTCGATCTCCTTCGGCAGCTTGGAGAGGGTCGCCTGCACCTTGTCGCGCACGTCCTGGGCGGCGACGTCGACGGGCTTCGAGAGCTCGAAGCGCAGGACGACCATCGAGACGCTCTCGAAGTTCTGGGAGCGGAGGGTGTCGAGGCCGGAGATGGTGTTGAGCGCCTCCTCGAGCGGCTTGGAGACGTTCTCCTCGACGGTCTCGGGGTCGGCGCCCGGCAGGATCGTCGTGACGGTGACGATGGGGAAGTCGACCTCGGGCATCTGGTCGACGCCGATGCGCGGGTACGAGAACAGGCCGAACACCACCACCGCGAGCAGGAGCATGCTCGTGAAGATGGGGCGGCGGATGAACGTTCGGATGGGGCTCACGTGCGTGCCTCGGCTCTCTGTCGGATCACTGGAGGACGCGGACGGACGCGCCGTCCTTCAGGGCCGCGCCGCTCTCGGCGACGACGAGCGCGTCGGGACCGACGCCGGACAGGACGCGGACCGTGCCGGGCCCGAGCTTCTCGACCTTGACGGGCTGGCGCTTCAGCTTGTCGGCCTCGACCGTCCAGACGAACTGCGCGCCGGCCTCCTCCGCCACCGCGCCCGCGGGGAGGAAGAGCCCCTCGGCGGCGGCGCTCCCGCCGAGCGCGATCTCGACGATGGCCCCCGCCCGGAGCTCCTTCAGCGGGCCGCCGATGGGGTCGGCGCGCACGTCGACGGTGCGGGTGCCCGCCTCGACGACCGCGCCCACCGAGCGGATCCGCGCCTTGAACGGCTTGCCCGACGGGCTGACCGTGGCGGCGAGCTCGGCGCCGGGCGCGAGGAGGTCCGCGACCGCCTCCGGCACGCCCGCGCGCACCTCGAGCGAGCCGAGGTCCACCATCGCGAGCACCGGGGTCGGCGGCACCATCGCGACGAACTCGCCCGCGCTCTTCGTCCGCGCGGTGACGACGCCGTCGAACGGCGCCCGGAGCACGTGCTTCGAGAGCTGGTCCTGCGCGGCCGCGACGGCGGCGCTCGCCTGCTGGAGCGCGGCGGCCGTCTGCAGCTCCACGGTCTCCGCCCGCTCGACCGCCGCGGGCGAGGCCGCGTCGCCGCGGGCGAGCTCGCGCGCGCGGCGGAGATCGGACTCGGCGCCCTTGTGGGCCGCGGCGGCGGCCGCGCGCGCGGCCTCCGCCTGCTGCACCTGGATGCGCGCCGTCGAGGCGTCGAGCTCCGCGAGCACGTCGCCCTTCTTCACCCGGGACCCGACGTCCACGAGGAAGCGCTGGATGCGGCCGGAGGTCTCGGCGGAGAGCACGGCCTCGTGGCGCGCGCGCAGCTCGCCGGTCGCGCGCGTCACCTGGGCGGAGCCGGCGTGGGGCTTCACGGTCCGGACGCCGATGGCGTCGGGGTGCGCGTCGGTCGGCGCGGCGGCGGGGAGGGCGGCGCCGCCGCCGCGTCCGCAGGCGAGGGTGAGGGCGGCCAGCACGGCGAGGCGGGGGAGGGTGCGAGTCATCGTCCGAATCTCCATTCGGCAAATTGAAGCGGCGTTTAGCACGCTGCGCCCGGCCGGACAAGGCGCTGCGGTGGGAGCGGGTGCGGGGGGCCTAGCCGCCGGCCGGGCGGCCTGCCCCCCGCAACAGGAGCTCGACGGCGTGCGCGGCTTCCCGTGCCGGGTCCGGCGCCGCGGCCGCGCCCGCGACGATCCAGGGGAGGAAGAGCGCCTGGGTGATGCCGAAGAGGACGCGCGCCGCCTCCTCGGGCGGGAAGCGCAGGTGTTCCCTGGCCCCGGACGCGGCGAGGAACTCGGTCATGCGGCGGAGGAGCGGAAGCGGGCCGTCCTCGCCGTTCCGGCAGCGGTGGCGGGGGCCCAGGTCGAAGATGATGCGGAGCGCCTGGCGGCGCGCGAAGGCGAGCTCGAACTGGCGCTGGACGAGGAGCTCGAGCCGCTGCTCGAAGGTGAGCCCCGCGGGCAGGTGGGCGTCGAAGGTCGCGAGGAACGCGCCCCTGAACTCGTCCACGAGCGCCTCGTAGATCTCGTCCTTGCTCTTGAAATACGTGTAGAGCGACGCCGCCGTGAAGCCGACCTCGCGGGCGATCGCCTGCATGGTCGCCTCGTGGAACCCCGCCTGCGCGAACACCCGCGCCGCGGCGTCGATGATGTCGCGGCGAGTGTGCTCGATCTCTCGTGCCCGACGGGCTGATTTGATATTCGGTGCCACCGAATGCGTATTTGGCGCATGCGGGGCCCGGTGTCAAGGGGAACACGGGCATAAGAACGCCAGGACCAGGAGGAGGGAACGCATGGCGCTCGAGAGGCGGAGGCTGGGACGGCAAGGGCTGGAGGTGTCGGCGCTCGGGCTGGGCTGCATGGGGATGAGCCAGTCGTACGGCGCGGCGGACGAGGCGGAGTCCATCGCCACGATCCACCGCGCGCTCGAGCTCGGCGTCACCTTCTTCGACACCGCCGAGGTCTACGGGCCGTTCCGGAACGAGGAGCTGCTCGGGCGTGCGCTCGCGGGGAGGCGGGACGGCGCCGTGATCGCCACGAAGTTCGGGTTCCGGATCGAGGACGGGCAGAGCGTCGGCCTCGACAGCCGGCCGGAGCACGTCCGGGAGGTGGTGGAGGCCTCGCTGCGCAGGCTGCGCACCGACCGGATCGATCTCCTCTACCAGCACCGGGTCGATCCGGCGGTGCCGATCGAGGACGTCGTCGGGGCGATGGCGGAGCAGGTGCGGCAAGGCAAGGTGCGCTACCTCGGGCTCTCCGAGGCGGGCGCGCGGACCCTTCGCCGGGCCCACGCGGTCCACCCCATCTCGGCGCTGCAGAGCGAGTACTCGCTCTGGGAGCGCAACCTCGAGCCGGAGATCATCCCGCTCCTGCGCGAGCTGGGCATCGGCCTCGTCCCCTTCTCCCCGCTCGGCCGGGGGTTCCTCACCGGCGCGGTGCGGCGCGCGGAGGAGTACCCGGAGACCGACTTCAGGCGCCGCGACCCGCGCTTCCAGGGCGCGAACTTCGACGCGAACGTCCGCGCCGCCGACGCGGTGCGAGCGCTCGCGGCGCGCAAGGGCGCGACGCCCGGCCAGCTCGCGCTCGCGTGGCTCCTGCGCAGGGGCGACGACGTCGTGCCCATCCCGGGGACGAAGCGGCGCAGCTACCTCGAGGAGAACGTCGCCGCTGCGGCGCTCTCCCTGTCCCCCGCGGAGCTGGCCGAGCTCGACGCGGCGCTGCCGCCGGACAAGGTGTCGGGGCCGCGCTACGACGAGGAGCGCATGCGGACGGTGGACCGCTAGACGACGGGTCGCGTATTCACCGGCGCGCACGTGGCTTCGAGAGCTTCACTTCAGCCGGTCGCCGCCGGGTTCACCTTCTCGAGGCGCAAGACCCCGGCGCCGGACGGGCGCCGGGGCGTGCGTTCCGGGATCGGGCACCGAGCGGCGTCCCGCGCGAAGCCGCGGCCCGACGTGGGTCAGGCCCGCTCGGGAGCGCGGCGGGTCCGGTCGTGCAGGCCGACGCGGTTGCCCTCGGTGTCGAGCAGCAGCGCGAAGTGGCCGTGCTCGCCGATGTCCGTCTTCGGCACGAGCACCTTGCCGCCCGCCGCCTCGACGCGCCGCACGCACGCGTCGAGCACGCCGTCGGCGTTCAGGTACACCACCGCCCCGTCCGAGGCCGGCCTGAAGCGCGGGTCCTTCACGAGCGCGCCGCCGACGCCGTCGGAGCTCGGGAAGAACGCCATCGGCAGGCCACCGTCGTTCACGCGGGCCCCACCTCCGAGCGGGGTGGCGAGCACCGTCTCGTAGAACCTCCGGGCCCGCTCCAGATCCTCGACCGGCAGCTCGAACCAGTTGATCGCGCTCATCATCGCCTCGTCTCCCTTGGAAGGACGAACGGAGGAATCCGTCGTCGTGGCTATAAGATGCGCGCCGGGGGTGTCATCGTTATGTCAGGTTTCACGTCGAGGCCCCGTGACGCGACAAGCTCGCCTGTTCGCCATCGCCGAGTACCTGCGCGGCCGCCGCACCGGGGTGACCGCGCAGCGGATCGCCGAGCGCTTCGGCGTCACCGTCCGCACCGTCTACCGCGACCTCGACGCGCTGCGGGCGGGAGACCTGCCGCTGCACGCGGAGCAGGGCCGGGGCGGCGGGTACGCGCTCGACCGGCACTACTCGCTGCCGCCCGTCAACCTCAACGCGCGCGAGGCGGCCGTGCTCGTCGCGCTCGGCGCCTACGCGAGCGCCATGCGGCTGCTCCCCTTCGGCGAGACGCTCGAGGCCGCGCTCGACAAGGTTCGAGGTGCGCTGTCGGTGTCGGCGCAGCGCGAGCTGCTCTCGGTGGTGGCGGAGCTGAAGTTCGTGGGCGTCCCCGCGCTGCCGGCTCCGGCGCCCGTGCGCGCAGCGGTCGAGGAGGCGTGGTTCACGCGCCGGCCCTTGCGCGTCCGCTACCGGCGCGCGGACGGCGGCGTCGGCGAGCGGGTCGTGCGGGTGGTCGGGGTGGTGATGGAGAGGCACACCACGCTCGTCCACTGCGTCGACTCGAGCACCGGGGAGGAGCGCCACCTGCGCCTCGACCGCATCGACTCTGCGGCGCTCGAGCGGGGGCCGTAGGGGCAGCGCACCGGGGCGCTCGCGGAGTGAGCGCACGGGCGGCTCCCCGGCACCTGACCGCAGGGCATGCGCCTGCGCCACGCCCGGGGGCGCGGGCGCGTCCGCCGGGGGCGGGGAGCGCGCCGCGCGGCGGACTCCTCGCCGCCGCGCGCAATGAAACTTCGTCATCGCGAAAAGCGCGGGACGCACTCGCTCGCCAGACTCCCGGGCGAGGCACGATCATGAGACGGATTCGACTCCTCCTAGTCCTCGAGGGCACGAGCTTCGTGGCCGCGGCGCTCGTTCACTTCGGCGTGCTCGCCCGCGGCTACGAGCACCAGAAGGCGGGCACGGCCGAGAGCGTGATCGGCGGGGTGCTGCTCGCGGCGCTCGCGCTCACCTTCGCGAGCGCGCCGCGCACGCGCGCGATCGGGCTCGCGGCCCAGGCGTTCGCGCTCCTGGGGACGCTCGTGGGCCTGTTCACCATCGCCGTCGGCGTCGGCCCCCGCACCGCGCCCGACCTCGCCTACCACGCGGCGATCCTGTCGCTGCTTGCCGTCGGGCTCCTCGTCACGGCCCGACGCCCGGGCGCGTCACGGTCCGTGACGCCGGCCGTCGCCAGGGCGACGGGGCGATGACGGTGCACGGGAGCGCTCGCGACGACCGGCCGGTCTCGCCCCCGCGATCACTCGATCCCGTACTCGCGCAGCTTCCGGTAGAGCGTGGTCCGGCCGATGCCGAGCTGCTTCGAGGCGCGCGCCCGGTTGCCCCCGTACTGCCGCAGCGCCTCGACGATGGCCTGCTTCTCCATTCCCGCGAGCGACAGCCCGGCGTCCTCGCCGGCGGATCCGAGGGGCTCCGCGGGAGCCCTCGCGAGGGTCGAAGGCGCCGAGGTCGTCGGGAGCTCTTCCGCGCTCGGGGAGAGCGCGGCCGGCGCCGCGGCGCCCTCGCTCGGGCCGTTCGGCGCGGAGGGCAGCCCGAGCCCGCCCGGCAGATCCCCGGGGCGCACGACGCCGTCCTCGCACGTGACGAGCGCCCGCTGGCAGACGTTCTGCAACTCGCGGACGTTCCCCGGCCACCGGTGCGCGCGCAGCCGCGCCAGGGCCTCCTCCGAGATCGTCACCTCGCGCCCCCGCAGCTCGCGGCCCGCCTGCGCCAGGAACCGTCGCGCGAGCAGCACCACGTCGTCCCCTCGCTGCCGCAGCGGCGGCACCTCGAGCTCGAACACGACGATCCGGTAGTACAGGTCCTCGCGGAACCGCCCCGCGCGCGCCGCGGCGCCGAGATCCTGGTGCGTCGCCGAGATGAGCCGGAAATCGACGGGGATCTCCTGCGAGGAGCCGACGCGCTGCAGGCGCCGCTCCTGCAGCACGCGCAGCAGCTTCGCCTGCGTCGCCGGGGAGAGCTCGGCGACCTCGTCGAGGAAGAGGGACCCGCCCGCCACCTGCTCGAAGCTCCCGAGACGGCGCGCGGCCGCCCCGGTGAACGCCCCCTTCTCGTGGCCGAACAGCTCCGAGTCCTGGAGCGACTCCGGGATGGCCGCGCAGTTGAGCGCCACGAAGGGAGCCTCGGCGCGCCCGCTCCGCGCGTGGATGGCGCGCGCGACGAGCTCCTTGCCCGTTCCACTCTCGCCGTGGATGAACACCGAGATGTCCGTCGCAGCCACCCGGTCGATGAGGTGGTAGAGCCGGCGCATCGGCGGAGACTCGCCGGTGAACCCCGGCATCGCGCCCGCCGCGTCCCGCTCGAGCGAGGCGATGCGCAGCTCCATCGCGTGCTTCTCGATCGCGTTCACGACGGTGGTCACGAGCTTCGTCCGCTCGATGGGCTTCGACAGGAAGTCGTAGGCCCCCTTGCGCATGGTCTCGACGATCGTCGCGACGTCCGCCGCGGCCGTGAGCACGATGACCGGCACGTGCGCGTGGTGGGCGCGGATGCGCTCGAGGGTGGCGATCCCCCCGAGCCCCGGCATCGACAGGTCGAGCAGCACCGCCGCGGGGGTCTCGTCCGCGAGCGCGAGCAGGCAGCTCTCGCCGCTGTCCACCAGGGCAGGGGAGAGGCCTGCGGCCTCGAGCCACGCGCCGACGAGCGCGCGGAGGTGCGGGTCGTCGTCGACCACGAACACCCTGACCGGCTCACCCTCGCCCATCGGTCCGCCCCCGGCGCACCGACATTCCAGCACGGCGCCCCGGCGTCCGCCACCGCGCTGAATGCCGCGGAGTCACCGTCGCGGAGACCGGGTCCGCCGTGGCCGCCCCTTCGGCCCACTCCGTCCGGTTCCCAGGATTGGCGCGCTCGAGCGCGCCCTGGCGCGTAGAGTGGCGATGACGCGGGGACCTCGCCCGCGCAGAGGCAGGCCATGGTTCCTCTGCATCGCGTGGTGGCGTTGCTGCTCGCCCTCGCGACGACGCCCGGCCACGGAGCGGGCGGCCCCTCGACGCGCCCCGTGCTCCTCGCCCTCGATCTCGAGTTCGGGCACGCGACGAGCACCTCCGCCGAGGCAATCCGCAGGGGCGCGCTCATCGCCGCGGCCGAGGTCAACGCGAAGGGCGGCGTGCTGGACGGACGTCCGCTCGAGCTCGTCACCCGGGACAACCGCTCGGTCCCGTCGCGCGCGATCGAGAACGTGAGGGAGGTGGCGGCCAACCCGGACGTGGTCGCCGTGATGACGGGAAAGTTCAGCCCCGTCGTGGAGGAGCTCATCCCGGTCGTCCACGAGCTCGGCATCCCGCTCCTCGCGGCCTGGTCCGCCTCGGACGCGATCGTCCACAACGGCCGCACGCCCAACTACGTGTTCCGGCTGTCGCTCAACGACACCTGGGCCATGGAGGCGCTGTTCCGAGGCATCGAGCGGCAGGGGCTCAAACGCGTCGGGCTCGTCCTCCCGAACACCAGCTGGGGCCGCAGCTCGCTGGCCGCGGCCGAGCGGTACACGCAGCGAAGCCGGCGGTCCTCGCTGGTCGCGACCGCCTGGTACAACTGGGGCGACGCCTCGCTGAAGGCGCCATACCGCACGCTGCTCGCGGCCGGGGCGGAGGCGGTCGTGCTCGTCGCGAACGAGGGGGAGGGCTCGATCCTGGTGAAGGAGATGGCGGGCCTCCCGCCGGACGAGCGGCGTCCCCTGTTCTGCCACTGGGGCCTCACGGGCGGGCAGTTCACCCGGCTCGCGGGCGATGCGCTGCAGCAGGTGTCCCTCCACGTCGTGCAGACGTACAGCTTCGTCGGCGCCCGCGATCCGAACGCGCGGCGGGTCCTGCGGGCGCTGCGCGACGAGTTCGGCGTCCACGGGCCGCGCGCGGTGGAGGCCCCGGTCGGCGTCGCGCACGCGTACGACCTCGTCCACCTGCTCGCGAGGGCCATCGACCGGGCGGGCAGCACCGACCGGAAAGCCATACGCAGGGCCCTCGAGCAGCTCGGAGAGTACGACGGCCTCGTGAAGACGTACCGCCACCCCTTCACGGCCACCCGTCACGAGGCCCTCGGGCCGGGGGACGTCTTCCTCGCCCGCTTCGCGCCCGATGGCGCCCTCGTGCGCTCGGACGGGCCCGTCAGATGAGCGCGTCCGGTCGCCTTCGCAGGACCGCCACGGAGCGTCTCGGCGTCACCGCTCGCGCGGCGCGCTGGATCCGGCGGAGCATCGCGAACCGCATCGTGATCCTGGGCGCTGCGCTGGCGGCCTCGTTCGTCGTGGTCACGGGGGCCCTCGCGTTCCTCGTCACGCGCGCCGTGGTCGTCGACGGGGTCCGGGCGTCGCTCACCAGCGAGGCGACGCTCGTCGCGCAGCGGTTCGAGGGCTATCTGCTCGCAGTGCAGTCGGACGTCGCGGGGCTGGCGCGGAGCCCGCTCGTCGCGAACGGGCTCGTCGACTCCGCGGGGAGGGCGAGCTATCTCCAGCCCTTCCTTCGGGACCATCGCCTCCCGGCCCCGCTGGACGTGACGCCGTATCGCCTCGGGCTCGCCGACCACACCGGGAAGGTCATCGCCTCGAGCGCCGAGCTGACGGGGCGGTTCGGCGGTCGCCCGTGGTGGAGCGCCCTCGTCGAGCGAGGCGTGGAGCACGCCGGCATGCTCGACGAGGGCGAGCACGGCGAGCCCACGCTCGTCCTCGCATATCCGGTGGTGTACCCCGCGACCCGCCTGCCCGAGGGGGCGCTCGTGCTGGAGCTGCCGATCTCGGCGGTGTTCGGGCGGGCTGCGCGCATGCTGCCGGCGGGCCACGTCGCCGCGCTGCGCGTCACGAGCGGCGACCGGCTGAACGAGATCGTCGCCCCCGGTCCGCCGCGCCCGGGCGATCCCCTGGAGGTGGCCGTCGCGCTGGGGACGGCCGGCCTCGCGCTGCCGCTCGACATGACGGTCTCGGTCCAGACGGAGCGCGCGACGGCGCTCGCGCCGCTCTCCCGGCTCGCGCTCATGTACGCGATCGGCGGCGCGGTCGTCCTCGTCCTGGCGGGCGCGGCCTCGTGGATCTCGGCGCGCCGGCTCCTGGCTCCGCTTCGACGCCTCTCCCTCGCGGCCGACGCGGTCCAGCGCGGGCGCAGCGACGACGTGCGCTTCGAGACCGTGGGCGAGGACGAGCCCGCCCAGCTCGCCCGGACACTCCAGCACATGGTGGACGGCCTGCGCGCGGCGCAGGGGTCGCTGGAGGCGCGGGTGGCGGAGCGCACCCTCGAGCTCGAGTTCGCGGAGTCGCGCCTCCGGGAGATCGTGGATCACATGCTCGACGGGCTCGTCACCATCGACGAGCACGGCCGGATCGAGTCGTTCAGCCACGGCGCGGAGCGGATCTTCGGGTGGCGCGCCGCGGAGGTCCTCGGGCGGAGCGTCTCGTGCCTCATGCCGGAGCCCGATCGCTCGCACCACGACGGCTACGTTCGACGGTACCTCGAGACGGGCGAGCGCAAGGTGATCGGGAGCGGCCGCGAGGTCGAGGGCCTTCGCCGCAGCGGCGACCCGTTCCCGATGGAGCTGTCCGTGAGCGAGGTGCGGCTGCGGGGTCGTCCGGTCTTCGTCGGCCTCGTGCGCGACCTCACGGAGCGGCGGAAGATCGAGCGCATGAAGAGCGAGTTCGTCTCGGTCGTGAGCCACGAGCTCCGGACGCCGCTCACCGCGGTCCGTGGCGCGCTCGGGCTCCTCCGCGGCGGGGTCGTCGGCGCGCTCGACGAGAAGCAGCGCCAGCTCGTCACGATCGCCGACGAGAACGGCGAGCGTCTGTCGCGCCTCATCAACGACCTCCTCGACGTGCAGAAGATCGAGTCCGGCGCGATGCAGTTCAGGTTCGAGCCGGCGCCCGTCCCGGAGCTCCTGAGAGAGGCCGTGGCGCTGAACCAGGCGTTCGCGCAGCGGCTGCAGGTGGAGATCGCGACGGTCGGTGCGCTCCCCCCGATCGTCGTCTCGGTGGATCGCCACCGGTTCCAGCAGATCATGTCGAACCTCCTGTCGAACGCGTGCAAGTACTCGCCCCCGGGCGGCCGCGTCGAGGTCCGCGCCGTCGACGTCGGCGCGGGGACCGTCCGCATCGAGGTGCGGGACCGCGGCCCCGGCATCCCCGAGGCGTTCCGGGAGCACATCTTCGAGCGCTTCTCGCAGTCCGACGCGTCGAGCACCCGCGCGCGCGAGGGGACCGGGCTCGGGCTCTCCATCGCGAGGTCCCTCGTGGAGCGCATGCGCGGCCGGATCGACTACGTCTCCGCCGCCGGGGAGGGCACCACGTTCTTCGTGGAGCTCCCGGCGGAGCCAGCGGCGGTGCGCGCCGCGACCGCGGAGGCCACGTGAGCGCCGCGCGGCCGCTCCGCAGGGTGCTCGTCGTCGACGACGAGCGCGACATCCGAACGGTCGCGCGGATCGCGCTCGAGGCGGTGGGCGGCTTCGAGGTGGCGGAGTGCGCGAGCGGGACGGATGCCATCGCTCGCCTCGACGAGCTCCGCCCCGACCTGATCCTGCTCGACGTGATGATGCCGGGCACCGACGGTCCGGCGACGCTGGCCGCGCTGCGCGCGTGCGCGGGGACGCAGGCACCGGTGGTGGTGTTCCTCACGGCGCGCGTGCAGCCGGGGGAGGTGGCAGCCTACGGCGCGATGGGTGCGGCGGGCGTCGTGACGAAGCCCTTCGATCCGCTGGCGCTCGCGGCCGAGGTGCTGGCCATCTGGGAGCGAGCGGCGCCGCCGCGAGCTCTCCCGGAGAAGCCGGCGGAGCCGGCTGCGCCGCCTCCTCGTCCCGCCGCCGCGCGCGTGGACGTCGCGTCGCTGCGCGCCGGCTTCGTCTCCTCGCTCGACGCCGTGGCCCAGGAGCTCGAGGCGAAGGTGGCCGCGGGTGAGGCGGACGCGGCGGGTCGGCTCGCCCATCGGCTGCGGGGGACCGCCGGGACGTTCGGGCTCCCCGCGCTCTCGGAAGCGGCCGCGGCGCTCGAGGACGCGCTGCTGGCGGGGAGGGAGCTGGGCTCCCTCGCGGCCGAGGTCGCGCGGCTGCGCGAACGCCTGCTCGGCCCGTGCTGAGCTGGGCCGGAGGCCTCGAGGCCCGCGGCGAACGCAGCGCCGCCCCGGCCTGGCGGGCCGGGGCGGCGTCGAGCGAAGGCGCGGCGGCGAGTGCAGCGAGCCCGCTGGGGCGACGCCGCTCGCGGCGGCGCAGGGGACCAGCGTGATTCATCACCGAAGGTGATCGCGAATCACGAACCGACGTTCAGTACAGCAGGGCCCGGGACGCGCCGAACGTCACGTAGAGACGGGCCGGCGTCGTGGAGAGCGTCACGCGGGTTCCGGGCACCTCCACCCAGGCGATGTCGTTGTCCGAGGCCGGGCAGATGTCGCTGCCGTCGACGGTGCTCTCGACCTCGTCGCCGTAGCCGATGAGGAAGAAGCCGGTCACCTGCTTCTTGTTGTTGCGGGTCTCGAACTGGATGCTCAGCTCCGAGGCGCGGCTCCGCTTGAATTGCTTGGTCAGGGTGGTCTTCTTCCCCTCCTTCTCGCAGGTCACGTCGTAGACCGCCTCGGACTCGTAGCTGAACGCGATGGCGTTGGCGTACGACTGGAGCATGGCGTTGTTCCAGGCGAAGGGGGTCTGCACGTCGCCCTTCCCCACGAAGCCCTGGCCGGTCGCGGGATTGAACGTGACGTCCGCCGCGGCGGAGCCCGCGAGCGCGAGCGCTGCGAGGGCGAAGGAGATCCTGCGGAGGAGGCTGGAGCGGACGCGAGCGGACTGCTGGGCATTCTGAACGGTCATCTTCGTCACCGGGCCTTTCGTCGTTCGTCGTGAGTGAGACGGGACGACGCCATTGCGCGCGTCGTGCCACGCCCCGCTCGCCGGCGAGATCGCGGGTCCGGCGCCGGATCGCGACACGCGGCCGCGCCGGAACCGTTCCGAACCCGTGCGACCGTTCCGATCCGGGAGGGGAAGCCGTTTCGATCCGGAACGGGCGCTCGCCCGGTCTCCCGCCTATCGCCTCGCGATGAGCGCCTTGAGCGCCGCCCGGTCCGGCGCGAGCAGCTCCTTCACCCGCGCCTTGTTCACGTCGGCGACGATGATCTCGCCGACCTCCTGCACGACCGTGCCGAACAGCCCCTGCGCCCTCATGCCCTCCGCCTGGCGCTGGTTGTCCTCGGTGGGCGTCACGAAGTGCACCGAGTCCACCTTGTAGCGGTGGAACAGGAACAGGAGCACGAGCGTCATCAGCCGCTTCTTGCGCAGGCCGAGATCGAAGTTGTTCTGGTCGCGCACCGACAGGATGCTGCGCCCGCGCCGGTCGTGGATGCTCGCGAAGATCACGTCGAGCTTCTTCTCCCCGTCCGCCGAGACGAGCGCGAGCTCGAGCAGATCGGACTCCGCGGTGTGCGGCCGGAGGGCGACGCGCAGCTTGCCCTGCACCCCGTGGTGCTCGCGCCACGCGTCGAGCCACTCCTCGAGCAGCTTGGGCGGCACCTCGGTCTGCACGAGGTGCTGGACCTGCGTCGAGCCCTGGCCCATCGCCTTGGTGGTGGCGGTGCGGCCCGAGATCGACATGAGCCCGGCGTCGGCGCGCGGCCCGCCCACCAGCGTCTGCGGCGTGCGGTAGCCCGACTCGAGCAGGCGGAACTTCCGCTGCAGGCGCGCCAGCGCGAGCATGCCGTCCTGGCGGAGCGCGCTCGCGAACTCCTCCGCGGCGAGGCCGTCGATCTGGTGCCCGCCGTAGGTGATGAAGTTGAACACGAACCCCAGCTTCCCGAGCTCCTCGGGGAAGCGCCGCATCTGCTCGTCGTCCATCCCGGTGGTGTCCCAGTTGAAGGACGGGGAGAGGTTGTAGGCGAGCATCTTGTCGGGGAAGGCGGCGTGGATGGCGTCCGCGAACCGCCTCGCGTCGTGCAGGTCGGCCGTCTTGGTCTCCATCCAGAGCAGGTCCGCGAACGGCGCCGCGGCCAGCGACTTGGCGATCGCGTAGTCGAGGCCGCCGCGCACCTGGTAGTAGCCGTCGGGGGTCTTCGCGTGCTCGCAGTCCCAGGTGACGTCGAGGCCGATCGAGCGCGCCCGCTCCCGCGCCCGGTAGAACGGGGCGCGCTCGGCGAACGCGAGCCAGTCGGCCTTGCTCATCGCCGGCGGGTCGCCCTCGTTCTCGCGGAAGGCGATCGCCTCGCCCACCGCCTGGGCGTAGGTGGAGATGCCCGCCTCCTGCTGCCAGGCGTCGACGAACGCGTCGAAGACCTCGTCGAGCGCGGCGTCCACGGAGCGGATCGCTCCCCGGAGGTAGCCTGCGGCCGCGGCGGCGATCCCCTTCGCGAACCCGGTCCGCTCGAGCCAGGCGTCGGCGGCCGCGAGCTCCTCCTCGCAGAGCGCGTAGAGCTCGTGGCCGGAGAGCTCCTCCACGCCGGCCCGCTGGAACTGCCGCAGGATGGCGAGGAAGGCGGCCTTGAAGGTGGGCAGCGCGAGGTTCCTGGCGCCGAGGATGAACGGCTGGTCCCGGTCGTCGCCGCGCCCGTCGAGCAGGGTGGCCGACTCGGCGTCGGTGCGGGCGACGAGGATGCCCGGCACGCCCATGATGTCGAGCTGGAAGCGGGCCGCGGAGAGGCGCTTCAGCTGCTCGTCCTCGGAGACGAGCACCTTGCCGCCCTGGTGGCCGCACTTCTTCACGCCCGGCTTCTGATCCTCGATGTGGTAGCCCGGCACGCCCACCTCGACGAAGCGCCGGATGAGGTTGCGCACGTGCGCGTCACCGCCGTGGCCGGTGTCGGCGTCCGCGATGATGAAGGGCCGGAAGTCCACCGCCGCCGTCGCCCTGCGCTGCTCCTCGGTCATGCGCGCGCGGGCGTGGAGCTGGTTCCTGTCGGCGGTGAGCAGGGCGCGGACGATCGGCGCCGCCTCGTCGGGGACCTGGCTCAGCGGATAGCTCGCGAGGTCGGGGCCGGGGTCCTCGTGCGAGGAGCCCTTCGCGGAGGTGGCCCAGCCGCCGAGGTAGATGCCCTCGATCCCCATCTTCTTCATCGCCACCGCCTGCCCGGGCGAGTACGGGCCGAAGGTGGTGATGCACCGCCTCTGCTCGAACAGCTCGCGCAGGCGCGCGTGGAAGGCCTCGGCGGCGGACCGGGCCACCGTGTAGTCCGGCCGGATGGTGCCCCGCTGCTCGATCACCTCGCGCGCCGAGTGGATCCGCTTGATGCCCGCGAAGCGGGGGCTCTCGAACCAGCGGCGAAGCTCGGCGACCTCCTTCTCGAGATCCATCTCTCTCTCCCTCGCGCCGCGAACGAGGCGGCGGACCGTGGCAAACCTTTTCTTAGTGCTGCGTGTGGAGGACGACGAGGCCCACGCGGCAGGCGCGGCCGGCTCCGTCAGGTGCTGCGCGAGGGGCGCGCCGTGAAGCAGCCGGGCGGGGCGGCGCCCGCGCGGGACCGGCGTCCATCCGCCGTGCCCCCGACGGCTGGGCTCCACCGCCCCGTGATCTCGGGGGTCAGCGAGCGTTGACCGCGCGCCCCACCGGGCCGTTGCCTACGTCAGTCCCGCCTCCCCCTCGAAGGTCTTCAGGGGAGGTGGAAGGGAGCGAGTCATGGCCGTGGACATCAAGCAGTCTCACCGCAGGATGTTCGAGGAGGCCTGGGGGAAGGGGAACTTCGGCATCTTCGACGAGCTCTGCGACCCCAAGTACCGGAGCCACGATCCGCTGGCCGGAGACACCGATCTCGAGAAGACGCGCGAGCTGTGCCGCCAGTACCGGGACGCCTTCCCCGACATGGCCCCGACGATCCTCGGCTCCTTCGCGGATCACGACACGGTGATCACGCGGTGGCGCATGACGGGAACGCACCGCGCGGCGCTCATGGGCATCGAGCCCACCGGGACGCGCTGCACGGTCGAGGGGATCACGGTGGGGAAGTTCAAGGGCGCGAAGCTCGTCGAGGAGTGGACCCAGTGGGACGCGCTCGGGCTCATGCGCCAGCTCGGCGTCGCGACCGCGCCGCAGGCCGGCGCCGGGGCGCGCGCCACCGAGAAGCGGCCGCACGCGTGACGGGATTGGCCGAGCGCCGCGCGTCGGCCGCGCCCGGGGTGGGTCGGCTCAAGCGCGCGCGAGGCTCGAGACGTCGATGACGAACCGGTAGCGGACGTCGCCGCGCATCATGCGATCGTACGCCTCGTTGATCTTCTGGATCGGGATGATCTCGACGTCCGAGACGATGCCGTGCGCGGCGCAGTAGTCGAGCATCTCCTGGGTCTCCGCGATGCCGCCGATGAGCGATCCGGCGAGCCGCTTGTTCCCGGAGATGAGGGAGAAGGCGGCGACGGGGGTCGGCTCGGGGGGCACGCCGAGCAGCACCATGGCGCCCTTCGGGCGCAAGAGGCCGAGGTACGCGTTGTAGTCGTGCGGCGCCGAGATGGTGTCCACGATGAGGTCGAAGCGGCCCGCGAGCCTGGAGAACGTGGAGGCGTCCTTGGTGGACGCGAACCCGTGCGCGCCCAGCCGGCGCGCGTCCGCCTCCTTCGAGGCGGACGTGCTCAGCATCGTGACCTCGGCGCCCATGGAGGCCGCGAGCTTGACGGCCATGTGGCCCAGGCCGCCGAGGCCGACCACGGCGACGCGGTCGCCGGGCTTGCAGTTCCACTGGCGCAGCGGGGAGTAGGTGGTGATGCCGGCGCAGAGGAGCGGCGCGGCGCCGGCCGGATCGAGGCTGGCCGGGACCTTCAGGACGAACCGCTCGTCGACGACGACGCGCGTCGAGTAGCCGCCGTACGTCCGCGTGCGCCGGTCCATCTCCGTCCCGTTGTAGGTGAAGGCGGCGCCCTTCTCGCAGAACTGCTCGCTGTCGTGCCGGCAGGGATCGCACTCGCGGCAGGAGTCGACCATGCACCCCACGCCCGCGACGTCGCCCGGCGCGAGCCTCGTCACGGCCTTCCCGACCTGGCGGACGCGGCCGATGATCTCGTGGCCCGGCACCATGGGGAAGATCCCGCCGCCCCACTCGTCGCGCGCCTGGTGGATGTCGGAGTGGCAGACCCCGCAGTACAGGATGTCGATGAGCACGTCGTGCGGCCCCGGGTCGCGGCGCTCGACGGTGAAGGGAGCGAGCGGCGCTCCGGGGGAGGGGGCGGCGTAGGCGGGGGTCTTCGACATCGGGCTTCCTTTCGACGGCTCCGCGAGGAGCGCTCCGGGGAACGGGAGGTAATGTGCGCCGGACCGCCGCGCGAGGAAACGGCAAATTCCCGCATGCGTCATCCAGCTTCTCTTCACGACGGCCGCGGAAGAGGGCTCACGCCTGCTTGATCTCGTGCACGAGCTTCGCGAGCGACGCCTTCGCGTCGCCGAAGAGCATCGCGGTGTTCTCCCGGTAGAAGAGCTCGTTCTCGATGCCGGCGAAGCCGGGGTTCATCGAGCGCTTCATCACGATGACCTGCTTCGCCTCGTCGACGTTCAGGATGGGCATCCCGTAGATGGGCGAGGCCTTGTCCGTGCGGGCGGCGGGGTTCACGACGTCGTTCGCGCCGATCACGAGCGCCACGTCGGCGTTCTTGAACTCGTCGTTGATCTCGTCCATCTCCTTCAGCTTCTCGTAGGGGATGTCCGCCTCGGCGAGCAGCACGTTCATGTGGCCGGGCATGCGGCCGGCGACCGGGTGGATGGCGTAGAGCACCGTCCCGCCGTTCTTCTCGATGAGCGCCGCGAGCTCGCGGACCTGGTGCTGCGCCTGCGCGACGGCCATGCCGTAGCCCGGCACCACGATGACGAGCCGGGCGTAGGCGAGCTGGATGGCGGCGTCCTCGGGGGTGATCGCGTGGACGGTGAGCCCCTGCGCGGTCTTCTGCGCGGCCTCGGGGGCGGCGCCGAACGCGCCGAAGAGCACGTTCGCGAACGACCGGTTCATCGCCCGGCTCATGATGATGGAGAGGATGAAGCCGGAGGCGCCGTCGAGCGCCCCCGCGATGATGAGGACGTTGTTGCCGATGGCGAACCCCGTCGCCGAGGAGGCGAGGCCGGCGTACGAGTTGAGGAGCGAGATGACGACCGGCATGTCGGCGCCGCCGATGGGCAGCACCAGGGAGACGCCGAAGACGAGGCCGAGCACGACCATCGCGTAGAACGCGCCCGGGTTCGCCGGGTCGGCGACGAGCCAGGCGAACAGCGCGGCGGCCGCGGCGAACATGCCGATCGAGACGAGGTTCTGGCCCTTGAACGTCACCGGCCGGGAGGGGAGCAGCTCCTGGAGCTTCCCGAACGCCATGAAGCTGCCGGTGATGGTGAGCGCGCCGAACAGCACCTCGAAGCCCAGCGCGGCCATGACGGACCGCGAGACCTCCGCCCCGTTGCCGAGGTGCCAGTACTCCGCGACGCCGACGAGCGTGGCCGCGACGGCCCCGAACATGTGGGAGATCGCGATCCGCTGCGGCATCGCGGTCATGGGCACGTAGACGCCGAGCGGGTAGCCGACGAGCGAGCCGAGCACGAGCCCGGCGATGATCCACTCGTAGCGCACGATCTCGTGGTTCACGAGCGTGCCCACGATCGCGACGAGCATGCCGAGCGCGGCGAGCTGCATGCCGCGCCGGGCGCGATCGGGGAGGGTGAGGCTGCGCAGGCCGAGGATGAAGAGGATCGAGGCGAGGAGGTAGGCGGCCTCGATGAAGACGGTGCGGGGGCTCACTTGCGCGGCCCCCCGCGGTCGGCCCGCTTGAACATCTTGAGCATGCGGTCGGTGATGATGAAGCCGCCGACGACGTTGATGGTGGCGCTCGTCACCGCGATGAACCCGAGGACGGTCGGGAGGGCGCCGCGGTCCGCGCCCGCCATGACGAGCGAGCCGACGAGCGAGATCGCGCTGATGGCGTTCGTCGCCGACATGAGCGGCGTGTGGAGGAGGGCGGGCACGCGGGTGATCGTGAAGAACCCCACGAACCCGGCGAGCACGAAGACGTAGATCTCGATGAGCTCCAGGCCTGGCATGGATGATCCTCCCTAGCCGCGGACCTGCCCGTCGTGGACGACGAGCATGGCGCCGGTGATCTCGTCCTGCGGGTCGAGCACGAGCCGGCCGTCCTTCGCGAGGTGCTGCAGCAGGGTCGTGACGTTGCGGCCGTACATCTGGCTCGCGTGGAACGGCACCGTGGAGGGGAGGTTCAGGGGGCCGAGCACGGTGACGCCCGCCTCGACCACCGCCTCGCCCGGGCGCGTGAGCTCGCAGTTGCCGCCCGACTCCGCCGCGAGGTCCACCACCACCGAGCCGGGCCGCATCGAGCGGATCATGTCCGCGGTGAGGAGCCGCGGCGCCGGCCGGCCGGGGATCTGGGCGGTCGTGACGACGAGGTCCATGTCCTTCACGTGCGCCGCGATCGCGCCGAGCACGCGCTCCTGCTCCGAGGCGCCGAGCTCCTTCGCGTAGCCTCCCGCGCCCTCCGCGGCGACCTCCTGGACCTCCACGAACGACGCGCCGAGCGACTGCACCTGCTCCTTCACCACCGGGCGCACGTCGAAGGCGGAGACCACCGCGCCGAGCCGGCGCGCGGTGGCGATGGCCTGCAGGCCGGCGACCCCCGCGCCGACGACGAACGCCTTGGCCGGCGCGAGCGTGCCCGCGGCGGTGGTCATCATGGGGAGGATGCGAGGCAGCGCGTTCGCGCCGACGAGGACCGCCTTGTACCCGGCGAGCGTCGCCTGGGAGCTGAGCGCGTCCATGGACTGGGCGCGCGTCGTGCGAGGCACCTTCTCCATGGCGAGCGCCGACACGCGCCGCGCCGCGAGCCGCGCGAGGAGCGGCCCGCCCTGGTGCGGCGCGAGGAGCGCGACGAGGAGCGCGCCCTGCGGCAGGAGGTCCGCCTCCGCCTCCGACGGCCGCTGCACGCGCACCACCACCTCGGCGCCCTCGAGCGCGGCGGGGCCGTCCGCGAGCACGGCCCCCGCGGCCTCGTAGGCCGCGTCGGGGAAGCCGGCCGCCACCCCGGCGCCGCGCTCGACGCGGAGCTCGTGCTGCTGTTTCACGAGCCGCGCCACGTTCTCCGGCACGAGCGCCACGCGACGCTCCCCCGGCGACGTCTCCCTCGCCACTGCGATGCGCATGGTTTCCTCGCGCGCCGCGTCCGCCGCGGCGACACGCGGCCGCCCGGCCCCTCCTGGAGGCCGCACGGTCGCCGGGGGAGCCTCTAACCGGGCAACGGCGCGGCGCAAGGTGCAAAGGCCCGGGCAAAGCGACGCGCCGCGCCGAGGAGGACACCATGGGAGAACGGAGATCAGGACAGGACGCGCCGGAGATCCCCCGCGTGCCACCTCCGCGACCGGAGCTGCCGGGGCGTGGCGCGCAGCCGGACCGCGAGGTGCCGGGCATCCCCCGGCCGGAGCCCGAGCTCCCCGGCCGCCGGCCGGAGCGGCCGGAGGCGCCGCTGGATCCCAACGCTCCCGGGGAGTGAAGGCGCCCGGCGGGCGGGACGGCGCAGGAACGCCCGGCGGCCAGGGTGGAGGGACCGCCTCGAGCCGGCGCGACCTCGCGCGACCGGGCTCCGGGCTACCTCCCCGTGATGTAGTCCTGCAGCTGCTCGATCACGAACTGCTTCTCGTCGAGCATGAGCTGGATGATGTCGCGCATCGAGACGATGCCCACCACGCGCCCCTCCTCCTCGACGAGCAGGTGGCGGGTGTAGTGGTCGCGCATGAGCGCCGCGCACTCCGCCTCGCTCGCGCTCGACGGGACGTGTGGCAGGCCCGTCCGCATGGCCTCGCGGATGGGGAGGCCGCCGTCGCCGCCGCGGGCGAGCACGGTCATGACGAGGTCGCGCTCGGTGACGAGCCCGACCACGCCGCCGGCGTCCTTCACGCCCACGGAGCCGATCCTCCGATCGGCCATGAGCTGCGCCGCCTGGCGGATGGGGGCCGTGGCGTCGAGCGCCACGACGTCGCGGGTCACGTGCTTGTGGATCGAGGCCATGCGCCGCTCCTCTCTGGGGAGGATGGGTCCGTAACGAGCGGGCGGGGCGAGGCGCCGCGACGCAGCGTGGAAAAAGCGGGGCCCGCCCGCGAGGGACCCGGGGCGGCGCCGCGTGCGTGACGCTCAGAACTTGTCGATCCGCACCGGCCACATCCCGCGCTCGACCCCGGTGTAGCGCCGAACGCAGGACGGGGCGGCGTCGGGACGGTCCCACACCATCGGCGCGAACTGCGCGTCCACCTGCTCCCAGCGCGAGTTCGAGTGCATGGGGTCGCCGAGCTTGTAGTGGCCGAGCTCGTGGAGGAGCTCCGACGCCTCGAAGCAGCCCTCCGCGTCCGGCGGCACCCGCACCGAGAGGGTCTTCTCCAGGTAGTCGGTGCAGCCGTCGTTGTGCGACGCGAGGTAGCAGGCGTACTCGGCGTCCTCGCGGAACTGGATGCGCCAGCCGCCCAGGTTCGCGAGCCCCCAGAACGGCAGCTCGCGGTCGAGCAGGGAGGAGACCCGCTGCTCCGCGTCGGCCAGATCGGCCGGATCGTTCACGAACTCGATGCACGCGTCGCGGACGTAGAAGTCGCAGTGCCAAGGCTCGCACGCGCCGAGGCACAGCGCCGCCGCGATCGCCGCCGCCCAGATCCGCACGATGCCCCCGCCCCGCGCAGCGACCACGTCTGAAGCTAGGACTCGCCACCTCCGCCGCGAACGCCCCGGCCCATCGTGGCCCGCGCCCGGCCGGCGCCCCGGCCCCGTTCACGCTCCGAGAACCGGGACGGCGGTCCCTCGCCCGTCCGCCCGTCCGGGCGTATACACGGGAGCGCGGCGGGAGCCGGGACCCCTCGCGGAATCCTCCGCTTGCGGGTGCCCGGTGCGATCTTAGAACTGGCAGGAGGTCACGGACGCCGGATGGCAATCTTCCAGCGAAGGCGCGGCCAGGATCCGCTCTGGTACAAGGACGCGGTCATCTACGAGACGCACGTGAAGTCGTTCTACGACTCCAACGGCGACGGGATCGGCGATCTGCGCGGCCTCGTGGAGAAGCTCGACTACCTCCAGGATCTCGGCATCAACTGCCTCTGGCTGCTGCCGCTCTTCCCGTCGCCGCTCAAGGACGACGGCTACGACATCGCCGACTACCGCGGCGTCCACCCCGACTACGGGACGATGGACGACTTCCGCCAGCTCGTCGCGGCGGCGCACGCGCGCGGCATCCGGGTCCTCATCGAGCTCGTGGTGAACCACACCTCGGACCAGCACCCCTGGTTCCAGCGGGCGCGGCGCGCGCTGCCGGGCTCGTCCGAGCGCGCGTTCTACGTGTGGAGCGACACCGATCAGAAGTACCGCGACGCGCGCATCATCTTCACCGACACCGAGAAGTCGAACTGGACCTGGGATCCCGAGGCGAAGCAGTACTACTGGCACCGGTTCTTCAGCCATCAGCCGGACCTCAACTTCGAGAACCCGGCGGTCCTCCAGGAGGTGCTCGACGCCCTGAGCTTCTGGGCGGAGCTGGGCGTCGACGCGTTCCGGCTCGACGCCGTGCCGTACCTCATCGAGCAGGACGGGACGAACTGCGAGAACCTCCCCGGCACGCACCAGGTGATCAAGCAGATCCGGCGCCACGTGGACGAGCACTTCCCCGGCCGCATGCTCCTCGCGGAGGCGAACCAGTGGCCCGACGACGTCCGCCCGTACTTCGGCGACGGCGACGAGTGCCACATGGCGTTCCACTTCCCGCTCATGCCGCGCATCTTCATGGCGCTGCGGCTCGAGGACGTGGAGCCGATCGTCGAGATCATGCGGCGCACGCCGCCCATCCCGGACACCGCCCAGTGGGCGCTCTTCCTGCGCAACCACGACGAGCTGACGCTCGAGATGGTGACGAGCGACGAGCGGGACTACATGTACCTCGCGTACGGCCAGGACCCGCGCATGAAGCTCAACGTCGGGATCCGCCGCCGCCTCATGCCGCTCGTCGAGAACAGCCGCCGGCGCATGGAGCTCCTGAACAGCCTGCTGTTCTCGTTCCCCGGCACGCCGGTCGTCTACTACGGCGACGAGATCGGCATGGGCGACAACATCTACCTCCACGACCGCAACGGCGTGCGGACGCCCATGCAGTGGACCCCCGACCGCAACGCCGGCTTCTCGCGCGCCGACCCGAGCCGCCTCTACAGCGCACCCATCTCCGACGCCGTCTACGGCTACCAGGCCGTGAACGTGGAGGGGCAGTCGCGCGATCCGTCCTCGCTCCTCCAGTGGATGCGGAACACCATCGCGCTCCGGAAGCTCTTCAAGGCCTTCGGGCGGGGGACGATGGAGTTCCTGCAGGTCGCGAACCGGAAGGTGCTCGCCTACGTCCGGCGCTGGGAGGAGGACGTCATCCTGTGCGTCGCGAACGTGTCCCGCTCCGCGCAGCCGGCGGAGCTCGACCTCGCGGCCTTCGAGGGCTACGTCCCGGTGGAGATGCTGGGCTACACGGAGTTTCCGCGGATCGGCAAGCTCCCCTACTTCCTCACCCTCGGCCCGTACGGCTTCTACTGGTTCGAGCTCAGGAAGCCGCACTGACCATGGCCCACCTCGTCGCGTTCCTGCTCCGCCTCGTCCTCTCCGCCGGCGTCCTCTGGCTCGCCGTCGCCTGGGTGTCTCCGGCGAACCCGGCGAACACCTTCGGGCGCGCGGTGGCGGTCTCGGTCGTCCTCTCGATCGCGTACTACGTCACGCTCGCGAAGTTCCTCTGGTTCCTCCTCCTGCCGTGGCTCTTCTACGCGATGATCTGGCTCGCGGTGATCATGGGCGCGTACGGGATCGGGTTCTGGCGGGCGCTCCTCGTCGCGCTCGCGCTCACCGTCCTGTCCTGGCTCGTGTCGGCGCTCCTGGGCGTCCGGACCTTCCGCGCGGGGTAGCCGGCGCGGCGGAGGCGTCACCGACCGTAGAGCCGGGTGAGCTCCGCGAGGCGCGCCGCGCGCTCCGGCCCGAGCGCCTCCTCCCGCATTCGCCAGCGCCAGTTGCCGCCGAGGGTCGCGGGCGTGTTCATGCGCGCCGGCGAGCCGAGCCCGAGCACGTCCTGCATCGGCGCGATCGCGGTGTCCGCCACCGAGGAGAGGACCGCCCGGATCATCACCCAGCTCATGTCCCGACCGTCCGTCGCGAGGTACGCGCGCGCGTGCGCCTTCTCGCGCGCGACGTCCTCCGGGGTGCGGACGCTGTCACCGGCGCCGCCCGCCCACCAGCCCGTCACCGTGTCGTTGTCGTGCGTCCCGGTGTACGCGGCGGTGTCGCGCTCGTAGTTGTGCGGCAGGAACGTGGGCGCCTGCGGATCGATGCCGAAGGCGAACTGGAGCACCGCCATGCCGGGCAGGCGGAAGCGCCGCCGCAGCGCCTCCACCTCGGGGGTGATGACGCCGAGGTTCTCGGCCACGAACGGCAGCGCCCCGAGCGCGGCCTCGAGCGCCTCGAACAGCCGCGCGCCCGGCCCCGGGACCCACCGGCCCTCCTCGGCGGTGGCCGCGCCGGCGGGGATCTCCCAGTACGCCTCGAAGCCGCGGAAGTGATCGAGGCGGATCCGGTCCACGAGGGCGAGCGCGCCGCGGACGCGCGCGATCCAGCTCGCGAAGCCCTCGCGCGCGACGGCGTCCCAGTCCCAGAGCGGGTTCCCCCACAGCTGGCCGGTGGCGCTGAAGTAGTCGGGCGGCACCCCCGCGACGGCGGCGGGCCGTCCCGCGGCGTCGAGCCGGAACAGCTCGCGGCGCGACCAGACCTCGACCGAGTCGTGCGCAACGTAGATGGGGACGTCGCCGAGGAGCGCGATCCCGAGGGCGCGGCAGCGCGCGCGGAGCGCGTCCCACTGCCGCGCGAAGCACCACTGCGCGAACACCTCCGCGAAGACCGCCCGCGCGTAGCGGGCCCGGGCGGCGTCGAGCGCGCGCGGGTCGCGGCGGGCGAGCGGCTCCGCCCAGGCGGTCCAGGGCCGCCCCTCGTGCACCTGCTTCAGGACCCAGAACAGCGCCCAGTCCTCGAGCCACCCCGCCTCGCGGGCGCGGAACGCCTCGAGCTCGGCGCGCGCCTCCGCGCCCGCGCGCGCCCCGAAGGCCTGCGCGGCCCGCTCGAGCCGCTCGCGCTTCCAGGGCCCCGCCTCGTCGTACGCGGCGCGCTCGGGATCGGCGGCGGGCGCGCCGGCGAGATCGCCGTCCTCGAGCCAGCCCTCGTTGCGGAGCGTCTCCAGCGAGACGAGCAGGGTGTTGCCGGCGCGCGACGAGAGCGCCTGGTAGGGCGAGTCGCCGAAGCCGGTCGGGCCGAGCGGGAGGACCTGCCACAGCCGCTGGCCCGCCTCGGCGAGCCAGGCGGCGAAGCGATGGGCCCCGGCGCCGAGATCGCCCACGCCGTGCGGGGCGGGGAGCGAGGTCGGGTGGAGCAGGATTCCGCTGCGGCGGTCGCGGGGCAAGGGGCGCTCGGGCTAGAGGTGCTGGACCTTGTCCTCGGGGCCGGTCGGCCCCGGCTCGCCCGGCCGCGGCTCCCCGCGGGTCTCCCGGTCGAGCGCGCGCGACACGGCGTCGCGCGCCCCGAGCCCCACGGCGAGGGCGACGGAGAGCACGATGCCGCCGACCACGAGCGCGAACGCGAGCGTGGGGAGCTCTCCGCCGATGCCGACGTGCTCGAGGGCCATCGCCGCCGCGAGGACGAGGACGAGCCACTTCACCGCGAGCGCGATGAGGCGCGCCTGGCGGATCTGCTGGTTCACCGCGCTGATGAGCGTGCTCCGCTCGAGGAAGCGGGCGGCGCCGATCCCGACGAGCAGGATGATGGCCCCGACCACGAGCTTCGGGAGGAACACGAGCAGGGAGAGGCCGAACGCGCTCACCGTGCTCGCGCCGAGCACCTCGAGCGCGAGGGCGATGCCGGCCACCACCACGAGCCAGAACGCGAACCGCGAGACGATCGCGGAGGGCTCCTGGCGCGGCCCGAGGTCGCGGCCGGTGGTCACGCCCCACTCTCGCGCGCGCCGATCGAAGCCGGTGCGCCCGAGCACCGCCCGCAGGATCGCCCGGATGACGAACGCCGCGACGGTCGTGGAGACGAGCACGATGAGCATCGCCACGATGCCCGGCAGGTCCGCCGCGATCACCGCCCCGAGCCGCTCGAACGCCTCGCCCAGCACTGCTCGTACCTGTTCCCACATGGCCTCGTCCTCACGGGTTGAAGCGGTCCGGCCAGCGCCAGCGCGAGATGAGGTACCGCTTCTCGTCCTCGAACGCGGAGCAGAGCCGCTCGACGCGCTCGTCCGCCGCGTCCGGTCCGAGCGGTCCCACCTCGTTCACGTAGCTCGCGACCCAGCCCAGGTAGATGGGCGTGAGCGAGCGCAGGAGCTGGCGGCGCTCCATCAGCTTGAAGCGCCACGCCACCGCGAAGTCGTACAGCACGCGCGCCCAGATCGCGTCCGGCATGCGGAACGCCTCCGGGGGCGCGCGCGGGATCCGCTGCAGCGCGAGCAGGGTGTGCGGCGGCAG
Organism: Anaeromyxobacter sp. SG66; assembly: GCF_022690805.1. Classification (NCBI taxonomy): domain Bacteria; kingdom Pseudomonadati; phylum Myxococcota; class Myxococcia; order Myxococcales; family Anaeromyxobacteraceae; genus Anaeromyxobacter; species Anaeromyxobacter sp. SG66. The sequence continues at coordinate 42,303 of NZ_JALCZC010000007.1, read as the reverse complement.
GACGCTGCTCCACAGCGGTCGCAGGTCGCGCCAGCCGAGCGCGAAGGCGTCCACGAGCGGCGCCACCGCCGGCGCGTTCGCGGGCTCCTCCGCGAGCCGCTCCTCCCCGAAGGTCGCGACCACCTGCGAGCCGATCACCCGCTGCCAGTAGTGCGCGTGCACCTCCATCTCGTGGAAGAGGGTGTCGAGCACGCCGGCGAGGGCCTGGGACACGTCGGAGGGCTGGGGCGCCGGGCGGGGCCGGGGACCGATGAACACCTGCGCGATGCGCACCTCGCGCGCGAGCGCCTTCGTCACGCACCACAGGTCCTCGCCCGCGTGCGCCGGATCCGTCCGCCACTCGGTGTCCGCCAGCAGGTGCCGGGCGAGGCGGCGCGAGAGCACCAGCTCGCGCCCGAGCGGCTGCCGCAGGCGTTGCCCGAACAGGGCGCGCGTGAGCGGGTAGACGATGCCGGTGACGAGCACGCCGTCGAGCCGGCCGCGCGCGTAGGACGGGACCACGAGGTCGAACCCGCCCGTGAGCACCGGCTCGAGCAGCGCGCGGAGCCACCGCGGGTCGCTCGGGCGGGGCAGGGGCTGGAGGAGCGCGCAGGCGGGCGCGTCGCGGGCGACCGCGATCTCGAGCAGGGTGGGCAGGGCGGCCTGCGGGCCGGTGTGACCCCCCGTGTAGATCGCCGGGGGGTGATCCCGCTCGACGAGCGCGAGCACCGTCTCCGGCGTCGCCGCGCCGCTCGGATCGCCGGTGAGGACGACGGCCAGCGCGGGACGCCCGGGAAAGGCCTCCTTGAGCCCGGTCTCCAGCGCGATCGCGGCCTCGGTGGCCGCCATGCGGTCCGGCTCGGCCGGCACGCCGACGACCACGTCGGGCCCGGAGGGCTCGCTGGGGCGCGACGACGGCTCGAGCACGAGAGACAAGGTAACCCCTCCCGCGGGATCGTCGCGCGCCAAGTTCGGGCGTCCGGAGGGGCGCCCGGACGCCGGGCGCCGGCGGCCCCTAATGTAGCGCCCGGGCGAGCACCATCTCGCGCGCCTCGTGGTCGCGGATCCGGCCGCCGAGGGCGCAGGTGAGGGGCGCCAGGTCCGACGCCGTCGCCTGGCCCTTCGCGCGCTCGCGGACCTGCTGGAGCGCGGCGATGAGCTCCCGGTGCTCGTCGGTCATGCGCAGCACCTCGGCGCGGTACTCGGGGGAGGCGGCGAGGAGCCCGTAGAAGCCCTTCTGGTGCTCCTCGTGCGCGAAGTGCTCGGTGAGGAGCTCCGCCAGCGACTCGAGGGCGGCGGTGATGGCGGCGACGTCCTTCGCCTCGCCGAGCCGGTCCACCACCGCCTCGATCCGCCCGTGGTCCTCGTGGAGGGCCGCCTGGACCTGCTCGGCGGCGTGGGTCGCGCCGGTCCTGCCCGCGGCGGTGAACTGCGCCGCCTCGGTGGAGCCCTCCAGGGCGAGCGTCGACGCGGTGCCGCCCGACACCGCGCTCGCGACGAGGTCGAAGTAGCCGGTGCCGACCTCGCGCTGGTGGCGCGTCGCGGTGTAGCCGTGCCGCTCCGAGGCGAACTCGGCCTGCTGCAGCTCGGTGTAGGCCGACATGCCGCGCTCGCGGTAGCCGCGGGCGAGCTGGAACATCCCGTGGTTCAGGGCGTGGAACCCGGCGAGGGTGACGAACTGGAACCGATAGCCCATCGCGCCGAGCTCGCGCTGGAACCTCGCGATGGTCGCGTCGTCGAGGTTCTTCTTCCAGTTGAAGGAGGGCGAGCAGTTGTAGGCGAGCATCTTGCCCGGGAACTTCGCGTGGATCCCCTCCGCGAAGCGCCGCGCCTCGCGCAGGTCCGGCGTCTGGGTCTCGCACCAGATCAGGTCCGCGTACGGCGCGTAGGCCAGGCCGCGGGCGATGGCCGTGTCGACGCCGGGCCGCATCCGGTAGAACCCCTCCGCGGTGCGCTCGCCCTTCTCGATGAACGGCGCGTCGTACGGGTCGACGTCGCTCATGACGAGCTTCGCGCCCTCGGCGTCGGTGCGCGCCACGAGGATCGTCGGCACCCCCATGACGTCGGCCGCGAGGCGCGCCGCGTTGAGCGTGCGGACGAACGTCGAGGTCGGCACGAGCACCTTGCCGCCCAGGTGGCCGCACTTCTTCTCGGAGGCGACCTGATCCTCGAAGTGCACCCCGGCGGCGCCCGCCTCGATCATGGCCTTCATGAGCTCGAAGGCGTTGAGGGGGCCGCCGAAGCCGGCCTCGGCGTCGGCGACGATGGGGGCGAACCAGTACGTTCCGTCCTTCCCCTCGGAGTGCTCGATCTGGTCCGCGCGCTGCAGGGCGCGGTTGATGCGCCGGACCACCTCCGGGACCGAGTTCGCCGGGTAGAGGCTCTGGTCCGGGTAGGTCTGACCGGCGGAGTTGGCGTCGGCCGCGACCTGCCAGCCCGAGAGGTAGATGGCCCGGAGGCCCGCCTTCACCATCTGCACGGCCTGGTTGCCGGTGAGCGCGCCGAGCGCGTTCACGTACGGCTCGCCGTGGAGGAGGTCCCACAGCCGGTTCGCGCCGAGCCGCGCGAGCGTGTACTCGATGCGCACGGAGCCGCGGAGCTTCTCGACGTCCTCCCGCGTGTAGCGGCGGACGATGCCCTCCCAGCGGCGCGGGTCGGGGTGGTGCGGCGCGGGCGAGTCGGCGAGGCCCTCCGTGCCGCCGGCGAGCATGCGCGCCTTCTCCTCGCCCTCGGCCTCGAGCAGCTCGTAGGAGGGGAGGGTGATGAACTCGACGAAGTCCCCCTGCGTGCTGATGCGCTCGAAGAGCGCGCGCGCCTCCTCGAAGCGGCCGCCCTGGAACGCGGCGTCCCCGACCTCGAGGCGGATCCGATCCATCTCGTCGGCGAGCACGGTGCGGAACCGCTCGACCGTGAGCGGCGCGCCGTCGTCGAGCGTCGCGCCGTGGTGGATCCACTGCCACGCGAGCGAGCGGGAGATCTCCACCGTCGCGGCGTCCTCCATGAGGCCGTAGATCGGGACGCAGCCGGTCCCGCGGAGCCAGGCCTCGAGGTACTGGACCGAGACGCGGATGTCGTGGCGGAGGCCCGCCTCGGTACGCGGGCCGTCCGGCACCTCGAGCAGGTCGCGCGCCGTCACGCGCACGTCCTCGCGCTTGCGGTGGAGCTGGTTCGGCGTCTTCATGTGCTGGTCGAAGATCGCCCTGGCGATGGGCACGAGGCCGGGGTGCGCCACCCAGGTGCCGTCGTGGCCGTCGGTCACCTCGCGGAGCTTGTCGGCGCGCACCTCGGCGAGCGCGGCCTCGTTCGCCGCCGGATCGTCCTCGATCGGGATCTGCGCGGCCATGCCGCCGATGGCGTGGACGTTGCGCCGGTGGCACGTCTGGATGAGGAGCTGCACGTACGCGCGCAAGAACCCCTTGTCCATGGTGATGTGCGCGCGGTCCGGCATGACGTGCTTCGCGTCCGCGCGGAAGCGCTTGATGGTCGAGAAGATGTAGTCCCAGCGCCCGCAGTTGAGGCCCGCGGAGCGCTCGCGCAGCTCCCACAGGATCTCGTCCATCTCGAACGCGGCGGGGAGGGTCTCGATGAGGCAGGTGGCCTTGATCGAGCCCCTCGGGAGGCCGAGCCGCTCCTCGCCGAGGGTGAACACCTCGTTCCACAGGCGCGCCTCGAGGTGGCTCTCGAGCTTCGGGCAGTAGAAGTACGGGCCGGAGCCCTTCGCGAGGAGCCGCCGCGCGGCGCTCGAGAGGTAGATGCCGAAGTCCCACAGCGCGGCGCTGACGGGCCTCCCGTCCACGCGCACGTGCTTCTCGAGCAGGTGCCAGCCCCGCGGGCGCACCATGAGGACGGCGGTCCGGTCCCCGAGCCGGTGGCGCTCGGCGGTCTCGGGGGCGTCGTGCTCGATCGTGCCCTCGACCGCGTCCCGGAGGTTCACCTGGCCCTCGACGACGTTGCGCCAGGTGGGGGAGCTCGAGTCCTCGAAGTCCGCCACGAAGACGTTCGCGCCGGAGCCGAGCGCGTCGATGATCGTCTTGCGGTCCAGCGGGCCGGTGATCTCGACCCGACGGTCCTGCAGATCGGCCGGGAGCGGCGCGACGGTCCAGTCGCCCGCGCGGACGTCCTCGGTGGCGGAGAGGAAGCTCGGCCGCTCGCCGGCGTCGTAGCGGCGCTGCAGCTCGCGGCGCCGCTCGAGCAGCTGCTCCACGCGCGGGCGAAAGCGGCGCACGAGGTCCGCGACGAGCGCGAGCGCCTCGCGCGTGAGCACCTCCTGGGCGCGTCGCGGCAGGGCGCCGCGGATCTCCATGCCGGGCGGAAGATCGAGCGGCGGGGTCTCGGGGGTGGGCATCCGGGAGGCTCCTCCTGATCGAAAGGTTGTCCTGATTTCGATCAAGCTCAATACCGGAGCGCGCGAGACGCTCGGGCCGCCCGGACGGCCCGAGCCAGGCTGGGGCGGCCAGCAGGCCGCGAGGGCCCGCTAGCCCGCCACGCCGAACCGCTCGGACGAGCGCTCGAGCCGGCGCACCGGACGGACGAGCGCGTCGTGCGTCGCGCCGGTGGCGAGCCGCAGGAAGGCGTAGCGGTCGAGCTCGAGCGCGCCCGCGAGCGACTCGGCGAGCCGCTCGAGGCGCCGCGCCTCGAGCCGGCTGCGCTCGCTGGAGGCCCGCTCGGCATTCACCGCGCTCTGCTCGAGGGCGCGGATGCGGCGGCGGGCGTCGGCGCGGTCGGACTCGATCCGCTCCAGGTCGGCGCGGGCCTGCTCGACGATCTCGACCCGGCGCGCGCGCTCGGAGACGTCGCGGGCGAGGGCGCGATCCCAGGCGAGGGCCGCGTCGAGGGCGGCGTCGCGGGTGGCCTGGAGGCGCGCCGCGACCCGGACGAGGAGGGCGCCCGCGAAGGGGACGATGGCGAGGAGCGCCACATGGGCGAGCCGGTTGGGCGCGGTCGCGGCGGCGGCGACGCCTCCGGCGAGGAGCGCCGCGAGGAGCGCCGCGGTGCCGCCGAGGCCCCGCCGGCTCGCGCCGTCCGGGCGATCGAGCTGGGCGGCGCGGTCGAGCGAGACGGCCGCGAACGCGAACACGGCGGCGGCGGCGCCGAGCGCGAAGACGAGCGCCATGCCCACCGGGACGGGCGACGCGTTCAACGCCTCGACGATGCTCGCCGGGTCGACGCCTTGCGCGGACAGGATCGGGCCGGAGAAGAAGAAGGCCTCGGCGACCACCAGCGCCAGCACGAAGCCCCGCAGGATCGCGGCGGGCGCTGGAGACGGGACGGGCGGCCGTCCGAGCTGCTCGGGGGTCGCGTCCACGGTGGCGGGGGCGGGCACCTTGCCCGCGGCGAGATCGTCGGCGAGGGCGCGCGCGAGCGTGTCGGCGCGGGAGCGCGCGGCCTCGGCGCGCGCGTCGAGCGCGGCGAGCGCGGCCAGCGCCTCGCGGATCTCCTGCGCCGCGAACGGGCCCTCGCGCTCGACGAGGGCCTTCATCCAGCGGGTCTGGTCGTCCGTGCGGGGCTGCGCGGCGTACGACGCGGCGTACGACGCGCCGTAGGTGGCCGGGATGGCGGGTGCCGCGTGGACGCGGGCGCGCACCACCGGCTCGCCGCCCTCCACGTCGACGACGACCGGCAGGTCCTCGAGCGTGACGGGGAGCCGCGAGGCGTACTTCGCGAGGCGGTTGCGGAGGAAGTCCTCGAGCCGGACACCCGAGCGGACCGCGAGGCGCGCCTCGACCGCGACGTCGAGCCGCGACCGCGAGACCTTCACGTCGGGCAGCGGCTTCGGCATCTTCGCCGCGGCGCGGGCTGCGGCGCGCCGCCGCGACGCCTCGAGGGCGAGGTCGAGCGCTCGGCGCCAGGCCGGACCCTTCCGCCGCTTGAACTCCGCCACGAGGCCGACGTTGTCGTCACCGACGTGCATGGACTCGATGCCTCCGTTCCCCACCCGTCGCCGAACCTATGGAGGGCAAGCGAGCCCTGGAAGCCAACCCGGCGGGGCGAGCCTGGAGGGGCTCGGTGGAGAGACGTACGGGCGGCGCGGGAGGGGGCAAAAACCGAGCGTGCCCTTGCCCGCGCGAGCGCTTCGGAGCGCGACGCGCGAAGACGAAATGATCGCTGCGGCGCAAGGAGAATCGGAGGAGCTCACCCCTCGCGTGCCCGCGCGGCCGATCGCTCGGGCCTGTGACGGGGGCTTGCCGGTGTCCTCGCTCTGCCAGGTTCACTGCGAGCGCCCGCCTGGTGCCATGGGAACTAGGGGAACGGGCGGGCGGTCGCTTCAGGGTCGGCGGGAAGGGGGACGACGGGCGGGGAGAGCGGGGGACGGCGGCGTTCGATCGCGACCCCGATGCCCGGAAGCGTACGCCCCCGACCCGAGCCAGCCGGGCGGGGGCGATCGTTCGTCGCGAATGGGCCGAGCTACCCGCGCGCGTAGACCTCGAGCGCGGCGGACGTCGCGGTGCCCGGCTTCGGACCCTTGCCCTGCTTCGCGAGGGCCTGCTCGATCGCGGCGAGGACCACGAGGACGCTCTCCTGCCGCGAGCCCTCGCCCATGAGGCCGATGCGCCACACCTTGCCCGCGAGCGGGCCGAGGCCGCCGCCGATCTCGATGCCGTGGTCGGCGAGGAGGGACTTGCGGACCGCTGCCTCCTCGATCCCGGCGGGGACCTGCACGCAGTTCAGCGTCGGGAGCCGGCGCCCCTCCTGTGCCTGCGGCGAGCACCCCAGCGCGGCGAGGCCCGCCATCAGCGCGGCCGAGTGGCGGCGGTGGCGCGCGAAGCGCGCCTCGAGCCCCTCCTCGTGGACGATCCGGAGCGCCTCGCGGAGCGCGTAGACCATGCTGATGGGCGCGGTGTGGTGGTAGGCGCGCTTCCCCTCCGCCCAGTAGTCCGCGATCATCGACGCGTCGAGGTACCAGCTCTGCACCTTGGTCTTGCGCGCGCGGAGCGCGTCGAGCGCGCGCGGCGAGAGGGTGAGCGGCGCGAGCCCGGGCGGGCAGGAGAGGCACTTCTGGGTGCCGGAGTAGCACGCGTCGATCTCCCACGCGTCCACCTCCACCGGCACGCCGCCCAGCGAGGTGACGGTGTCCGCGACGAGGAGCGCGCCGTGGGCGTGGCAGAGCTTGCCGAGCCCCTCGAGCGGCTGGTGCGCGCCGGTCGAGGTCTCGGCGTGGACGATGCCGACGGCCTTCACCTGCTCCTTCTTCAGCGCCTCCTCGACCCGTCCGAGGTCGCAGGTCTGGCCCCACGGGATCTCGATCTTCACGAGCTTCGCGCCGCAGCGGCCGACGATGTCGGCCATGCGGTTGCCGAAGACGCCAGCCGCGACGACGACGACCGTGTCGCCGGGCTCGACGACGTTCACGAGCGCAGCCTCCATGCCGGCGGACCCGGTGCCCGACAGGGCGATCGTGAACGGGTTCTGGGTCCGGAACGCGGCGCGGAGCTGGCCCTGGACCTCGTTCATGATCTCCAGGAACTTCGGGTCGAGGTGACCGAGCAGCGGCGTCGACATGGCGCGCAGCACGCGCGGGTGGACGGGGCTCGGCCCGGGGCCGAGGAGGAGGCGGGCGGGCGGCGACAGCTCGGGGACGTTCATGTCGGGGACCTCGTGGTTGCGGGCGCGCGGCGGCGAGCGGCGCGCCTCTTCGAGAGCGCGAATCGGATACAGATACACCAGCGGGAGATTCGCGGCCCAGGGGTCATGGGGGCTCTGCGGGCCCGATCGTCCGGCCGGGGGAGGGGCGCACGCGCGCGGACGGTGGAGCGGGCTCTCGCGCTCGGGTCCGACCGCGGGGTGGATCATCCGCCCCGCAGCCAGAGCTCCACCTGTCCCACCGCGTAGGGCACCGCCGCGTCGACGCGCAGCACGCGAGGCCCGAGCGAGAACGGCTCGAAGCCGCGCGCGCGGAGCGCCTCGGCCTCGTAGGGCGTCCAGCCGCCCTCCGGACCGATGGCGACGCAGGCCCGCTCGGAGAGCGGCGTGAGCGTCTCGAGCGGCGCGCTCCCGGCCGGATGCGCGAGGAGCCGCGACCGCTCGGGGAACGTCGCGTCGAGCTCGTCCTCCACGAACGGCTTGAAGAAGCGCCGGAGCGACACCTCGGGGAGGATCGTGTCCTTCCCCTGCTCGAGGCCGAGGACGAGCTCCGCGCGGATCGCCTCGGGCGCGAGGACCGGCGAGCCGAAGTAGCTCTTCTCGACGCGGTAGCTGCCGAGGAGCACGAGCCGCTTCACGCCCATGGAGGCGACCGCCTGCAGGACGCGGCGGAGGATCTTCGGGCGCGGCACCGCCGCGAGGAGCGTCACCTTCGCGGGCGGCGGCGGGGCGCGGTCGAGGCGCGGCGCGATCACCACCTCGGTGCCGGAGGCGTGGAGCACCTCCGCCTCTCCCATGCGACCGCCGACGACGCCCGCCTGGATCCGATCGCCCGCGACGGCGCGCAGGACCTCGCGGACGTGCAGCGCGCGGCGGCCGGACAGGCGGGCGACGCCGTCCGCCGCAAGCTCGGAGGGCTCGAGGAGGAGGAGGTTCACGGGAGCGCCAGACTACACCGCGCCGGCTCCGGCGCACCGCGCGCGGAGCCCCGGCCGGGCGCCGGGCCGGACGACCGGGTACAATCCTCTCGATGCCCGCTGATGCCGCCGCGTCCTGGACCCTCATCTCCGTCCTCTTCTCGTCCATCCCGCTCTCCGATTCGCTCGCCGCGGCGCTGCACGACGCGGCGGTGGAGCTGTACCGGCGCGACGACTCCGTGGGGCAGGTCGCGGGCGATCTCGCGAACGGCCGGGTCGTCAACCTGAAGCGGACGATGCAGCTCGGCGCGATCACGGGCCCCGCGTTCGAGGCGAAGCTCGACACCGAGCGCGGCGCCGGGACGGTCCGGTACCTGCTCACGCGCCAGGGCCTCGAGCTGCTCGGCCTCTCCGGCGAGCGGCCGCGCGGCGGCTATCTGAACTGAGTCAGCTTCAACGGGGCCCGCGCTCCGGCCCCGCCGGTTCGGCGCGGGACCCGCCCGGGCCGGCGCACTCCGCGCGCGGTGGCGTGTCGCCCGACATCGCCTCACCGGCACGCCTGCGCCGTACCTCGGTCGCGCGACCGGCCCGCGCGCGCGCGCGGGGTAGGCTCGCGAGTCGATGCCCTCGAGCAGGCGAGTCCTCCTCATCGAGCAAGACGCGGCGGTGCGCGCGTCGCTCTCCACGGCGCTCACCGGGCGCGGGGCGGAGGTCGTCGTCGCGAGCGACGGCGAGGACGGGCTCGCCAGGCTCGCCTGCGGCGAAGCGCCGGCGGTGGTGCTCCTCGGTCTTCACCCGCCACGCCGCGGGGACGACGCGTTCATGCGGGCGATCCGCGCCGATCCGCGCTACGCCGACGTCCCGGTCATCACGATGGCCGGCGACGGGCCCCACCGTAGGGGGCCCACGCCCTTCGACGTCGACGACGTGCTCGCGCTCGTGCTGTCGCTCTGCGATCCCGATCGCGCCTGAGCGAGCGCACGGCGGTCGCCGACGTTGGCGCGTGCGCGCCGCGCGAACGCTCGCGCTGCTGCCGAGAAACCCTCATTGGGCTTGACGCCCCGTTACGGGCATGCCCTTCGGGAGCGTCGCTCCCAGCGTGAGCACCGGGAGGGGAATCCCCGATGAAGGGTCGTCTCGCGCGGTTCGCCCTGGTGGGGCTGTCCGGGGTCGGGGTGAACCTCGCCGCGCTGCACCTCTTCGCCGGCGTGCTCGGGATCCAGGAGGTCGTCGCCTCCGCCCTCGCCATCGAGACGAGCATCGTCACGAACTTCCTGCTGAACGACGCGTTCACGTTCCGCGATCGCCGCGAGCTCGGCGCGGGGGTGGTGAGCCGCCTCGTGCGCTACCACGCGGTGAGCCTGGCGGGCGGCGTGGTGCAGCTCGTGGTCTTCGGGCTCGCCGCGCTGGCGCTCATGCGGACCCTCGGCCGGGCGGAGCTCGGGGGCCTGCGGTACCTCGCCCAGAGCGCGGGCATCGCCCTCGCCTTCGCGGCGAACTACCTCGGGAGCCTCCGCTTCGCGTGGGGGCCGCCCGGGGCGGGCGCGCCGCGTCCGGCGCTGTCGCTGCGGCGACCGGGGGCCTGGATCGCCCCCACGATCTTCGCCGGGATCCTCGTCCTGCACATCCTGCCGATCTGGCTCGTTCACTACTTCCCGACCCAGGACGGACCGCTGCACGTCGAGAACGTCCTCTCGCTCATGCGCTACCGTCACTCGCCGCTCCTGCAGCACTGGTACCTCGCGAACTGGGGCGCGCAGCCGAACTGGCTCACGCAGGCGCTCCTCGCCGGGCTCCTGCAGGTCGTCGGCCCGCTCACGGGCGAGAAGCTCGTGCTGACCGGCTACACGGTGCTCTTCCCGCTGGGCTTCCGGGCCCTGCTCCCGCCGGGTCGCGACGGGTGGTGGGCCGCGCTCGCCGCGTTCCCGTTCGTGCACGCGTTCCCCTTCCAGATGGGCTTCTGGAACTTCTGCTACGGGCTCGCGCTGGCGCTCCTCACGGTGGGCTTCTGGCTGCGTAGCCGGGGCCGGCTCGGGCCCTCGCGCTGGCTCGTGCTCGCGCTCCTCTCGGTGCTGCTCTTCCTCGCCCACTCGGTCGCGTTCGCGGGCGCTGGCCTCGCCATCGGGGTCCTCCTGGCCTGGCGCCTCGCCCTCGCGGTCCGCCGCTCCCGCGGGCACGCGGCGCGCCGCCGGCTCGTCGTGCGCGGCTACGCGGTGCGCGCCGGCGCCGTCGCGCTCGCGGCGCTGCCCGGGGCGGCCCTCCTCGGCGCCTGGCTCGTCGCGCACTCGGATCGCGCGTCCTCGCGCCTCCCGATCTACGAGCTCGCGGCCAAGCTCGCGACCGCGTACGCGCTCGTCTCGATCGACCGGCGCGAGATCCTCCTCGCGTGCCTGGTGTCGCTCGTCCTGTTCATCGGCGTGGTGCACCTCGCCCTCGTGCGCGCCACCTCGACGCGCGCGTTCCGGCCGCACGACGGCTGGCTCCTCGCCGCGGTGGCGTTCGCGATCGCGTACTTCGCGGTCCCGGAGGTCGTGGCGGCGGGCGCGCACGTGTCCGACCGGTTCGCGCTGTTCACCTTCCTCTGCGTGGCCGCCTGGATCGCCACCGGCGCGGCGCCCGCCATCGCCGTGCGGCGCCTCGCCCTGGCGCTCGCGGGGATCGCGGTAGTGGCGACGGGCCTCCGCTACGAGAAGCAGCGCCAGATCTCCGCCTACGTCGAGGAGTACGTCGCGGCGGCGGCCGGCCTCGGCCCGGACCGCGTGCTCCTGCCGGTCGCCATCTCGCCCTACGGCCCCGTCGACGAGAACGGCCGCAACCTCGGCTACCGCGTGAAGCCGCTCCTGCACGCGACCGGCTGGGTGGTGGCGCGCAACGGCGGGGTGGACCTCAAGAACAGCCAGGCGTTCACCGATCACTGTCCGCTGCGGTTCCCCGACGATCACAACCCGTTCCTCATGCTCGCCGGCTCGCTCGCGAAGATGGAAGGGACGCCCCCGTGCATCGACCTGCGCGCGGCCGTGGCGGCGCAGGTGGACTACGTCCTCGTGTACGGCGTCACCCCCGACGCGCTCGCGAGCCCGTGCGGCGCGCGGATGGCGCTCGACCTGCGGTCGCGCTACGAGCCCATCGCCCACTCGGCGAGCGGCATGCTCGAGATCTGGCGGCCCAGGCCCGAGGGCGCGCAGCACGCGCAGTACCCCTGACGGCGACCGCCCCCCGCAGACGACGAGGCCCCCCGGCGCGTCGCGCCGGAGGGCCTCGAACGGCTCACGAAAGAGCGGATGCTACTTCTTCGCGGGCGCGGCCGCGGGCTTCGCGGGCGCGGCCGCCGCGGGCGCAGCGCCGCCGGCGCGCTGATCCATCGAGGTGAAGACGACCGCCTTCTTCGCCACGACCTTCCCGTCGGCCTTGGCCGAGTGGCAGACGGCGCAGAACGCGTCCATGCTCTGGCCCTTCGCCGTGTCGACGCGGAGGTACTTGTAGTTGGCGTTCGACGGGTGCGGGTCGTGGCAGCCGACGCACTCGAACCGGCCGTCGCGGAGGAGGTCGCCGGGGACGTTCGCGACCTTCGGGTTCACCGAGGTGAGGCCGTAGGGGTGGCTCATGTGGCCGGACACCGGGGCGTAACCCTGGCCGCCCTTCGAGGTCTCCTCGTGGCAGCCGAGGCAGAGCGCCGTCGATCCGGTGTATGCAGCCTTCGTGCGGGGGTTCTGCGCCACCTTGTTCGGCGCCACGGCGAAGATGACATCGCCCTTCGCCGTGTGGATGCCGTGGCAGCCGTTGCAGCCGACGCCGTCGTGCCCGCCGAAGGCGAACGCGGAGATGGGCAGCGCGGCCGCGAGGGAGAGGACGAGGATTCGAACGCCGTTCATGTGAAGCTCCTGATGCGTACCGCGGGTTGACACCCTCGATGGGTGCGAAAGCGCGCGGACTGTACGCAAACGGGTCGCCTGGCTGCCTTGATGGAGAGCAACCGGGCGAGCGCTCGGATCAGGGGCCGTGGTCGGGCTCGAACGCACCGGTGCGCCAGCCGAGCCGGATGGAGAGCAGACGTACCATGAACGCGAGACTTATCCCCGCGAACGCCGCCGTCTCCTCCGGCAGGCGGAGGCCGGCCGCGAGGGCGATGAAGCACAGCACGCCGGTGAGGGCGGCGAGGGCGTAGGCCTCGCCGGGCTTGAAGATGAGCGGCTCCTCGCGGACGAGGACGTCGCGCAGCATCCCGCCGCCCACCGCGTTCACGCAGCCGACGAGCGCCACGGAGACGAGCGGGAGGCCCGCGGCGAGCGATTTCTGCGCGCCCACCACCCCGTACACGCCGAGCCCGAGCGCGTCGATGACCACGATCGCGAGCCGGGCGCGCTGGAAGTGCCGCCCGAAGAACGCGCCGGCGAGGCCGCCGCCGAGCACGCCGAGCAGGTAGCGCCCGTCGGTGAGCACGGCGGGTGGCCCCTGCTGGAGGAACAGCCCGTCGCGGAGGAGCGCTCCGCCGAGCCCCGTCGCGATCGAGAGCACGAGGATGCCGACGAGATCGTAGCGCTTGCGGACCGCGGAGATCGCCCCCGTCACCGCGAACAGGAACGAGGCGGCGACGTCGAAGGCGATGGGGAGATGGAAGCCGCCGCGCAGCACGCGAGCTACTTAGCACGTCGGCGGAGGTGGAGCGCGCGGTCAGAGGGCGCCGAGCATCGGGTCGCGCGCGTGGCGGAGCACCTCCGCGGCGAGCGCGGTGCTCGCGTTCGCGATGTCCTCGACGGAGAGCATGCCGGAGAGGTGCCCGGCGCCGTCGAGCACGATGAGCCGCCGCACCGCGCACGCCTCCATCGCGTGCGCCGCCTCGGCGAGCTCGTCCTCCTCGGTGCAGGCGACGACCTGGGGCGTCATGGCCTCCCGGACGCGGGTGCGTCTCGGGTCTGCGCCCGCCGCGGTCGCCCGCACGGCGATGTCCCGATCGGTCACGATCCCCGAGAGCGTGCCGTCCTCGAGCACGGGGAGGGCGCCGACGCCGAGCTCCTTCATCTTCCGGGCGGCCGCGACCAGCGTCTCGTCCACGCCGATGGTCGCGGCGTTCCGGGTCATCACCTCGCGCACGCGCATCGTCTACCTCCTCGTGCATCGAACCTCACGCGGTCGCGCGGCGCGAGGGGGACCGTCGGGGCGCTCCGGTCGAGGCGGGCAACCCGCCGCGGACCCGCCGGCTCCGCCGGGCGAGCGAGCGGGCGAGGAGCCGTCGTACGATGCCCCATGCCCGAAGCGATGCCCGTCGTCCCCGCGCCGGTGCGGATCGTCCTGCTCCGGCCGCGGAACCCCGAGAACCTCGGCGCCGTCGCGCGCGCGATGAAGAACTTCGGGCTCGCCGACTGGGCCATCGCGGAGCTCGGGACGCACGACTTCGCGACGGCCCGCAGGGTGGCGGTGCACGCGGAGGACCTCCTCGACAGGCCTCGGCTCGTCCGGACGCTCGACGAGGCGGTCGCCGACTGCGCGTGGGTCGTCGGCACCAGCTCCCGGAGGGTGCGCGGCAAGCGGCGCCTCGCCCCCGCGGCGGTCGCGCGCGAGGCGCTCGAGCGCGCCCCGGCGGGGCGGACGGCGATCGTCTTCGGCGACGAGCGCAGCGGTCTCACGAACGACGAGGTCCTCCGTTGCCACGACCTGTCCTCCATCCCGACGGACGAGGCGCAACCCTCGGTGAACCTCGCCCAGGCGGTGCTCCTCTATGCCTACGAGCTCAGGCGGGCGGCGCTCGAGGCGCACGCGCGGGCTCCCACGTCCCCGCCCGCGGGCGCGACGGACGCGGAGCTCGGGAGCCTCGAGGCGGCGCTGCGCGCGGCGCTGCGGGCGGGCGGATTCCTCGCGGGACCGGAGCGGCACGCGGTGCGCGACCTCGTCGCTCCCCTGCGGCGCGCGCGGCTCACGCAGCGGGAGGCGAGGCTTTGGTCGGCGGCGCTGCGGACGCTGGGGAGGGGAGAGGGGTAGGTCGGGGTCTCGGTCTCACGTCCCCACCGGCACCCTCCTCGCGCGCTCCGCCGCCTCGCCGATCCGCGGCAGCGTTTCCCCTCCCACTCCCTCGACCACGATCGACGCCGCGGCCGCGCCGAGGCGCGCGGCCTCGACCGGGTCGTCACCGCGGGCGAGCGCGAGCAGGAAGGCGGCCGCGAACACGTCGCCGGCCCCGGTCGGATCGACCTCTCGCGTGGGGAACACCCCCACGACGAACGTGCGGTCGCGCGTCGTCACCGTGCAGCCGGCGGCGCCCCGCGTGAAGACGACGATCGGCACCGCCGCGGCGAGGCGCGCGAGGAGGTCGTCCTGGCCGGCGAGGTCGTCCTCTCCGACGAACGCGGCGGTCACGCCGGCGAGCTCGGCGGGCGCGAAGGACCAGCGCGGCTGCACGACGGTGCCGTCCGCCGCCACGGCGCGCACGAGCCCCTGGACGCCCAGCCCCACCACCCGTGCGCCGGCGACGTCGGCGAACGCACGCGGCGCCACCTCGCCGAGGACGGGCGCGAGGTGGAGCACGTCCGCGCCGCGCCAGGCCACGGGGAGGGTGGCCGGATCGAGCGGCGGGGCGGAGGCCTCGACCCGCTGCCGGCGGGCGCCGCCCGGCGCGTGCATGTTGACGAAGAGGGTCGTGCGCGCCGCGGGCGCGATGATGGACTCCACCCCGGCGAGCGCGCGCTCCGGATAGTCGGCGCCGGCGGCCGTGAGCACGCGCGCCCGGGCGCCGAGCGCGCGGAACGTGTGCGCCGCGTACCACGCCGATCCCCCCGGGACGAGCCGCCCGGCGACACGGTCGAGCGTCACGTGGCCGCAGACGACGGCGGCCGGCCGCGCCGCGGAGGTGGGCAGGTCGAGCATCGCGACGGAGCGTACCACCCGTCCCGGCGGTCGCGGCCACGCGAGCGGAGCCGCGCGACCCGTCCGCCGCGTGCCAGGTCACGCGCCGTCGATCGTCGGCCCGGGCCGCCGTACCGGCGAGCGGACGCGGGTCAGGGCAGGATCTCGAGCACGCGCGCGTGCCGGAGCGGGCCGTCCTCGATCTCCACCGTCGTCGGGACGTCGTAGGACGCCCGGACGGCGAAGCCCTCGCGCGGAGCGTAGGTGCGGCCCGCGTCGCCGGCGAGGACGCTCACGCCGCGCGCGGCGAGCCGGCGGAACCACGCGAGGCTCCTGGCGGCGAGCGACCGCTCGTAGAAGACGTCGCCCGCGAGCACCACCTCGACGCCGGGGAGCGGCGCCTCGATCGCATCGCCCGCGCGGAACTCCGGCGCGACCCCGTTCAGCGCAGCGTTCACCCGCACGGCCGCCTCGCAGAACGGGTCGAGGTCGAGCGCGAGGACCCGCGCCGCGCCGGCGCGCAGGGCCGCGATGGCGACGAGACCGCTGCCCGTCGCGAAGTCCGCCACCGAGCGTCCGCGAACGAGGTCGGGGTGGTCGAGCACGTGGCGCGCGAGCGCCTGGCCCCCCGCCCACGGGAACGCCCAGAACGGCGAGTCGTCCCAGCCCGCCAGCTCGGCCGCCGTCGCATGCCACAGCGGCGTCAGCTCGCTCGCCTGGTGAATCATGATCTCGGGGGCGAGGGGCACGGGCGCGGGCGCAGTGCGCTCCCGGACGAATTCGACGAGCTCTTCGAGCGTTCGCAAACGAGCACGGAACAGACCACGCCACCGCCGGCGCCTGCAACCCAGGCGGGCAGGGTGCGCCCACCTCGCCGCACCCGGAGGCGGCTCCCCTTGGGGCACTTGGTGGCTCGTCTGCCGTGACGGAGGTTGGCCGCAAGGGTCATGTGGACCGTCATTCGTTTCGCGCTCTCGGGAGCGGATCCTGCGCCGTACCGCGCGGCCTTCGACCTGCTCCGGCGCTCCGGCTTCCAGCCCCATCGCCGCCCCGAGGACGCCGGGACGTGCGAGGTCTTCCCCGCCTCCGTGGTCGCCGATCTGCTGCAGGATCCCGGCGTCGTCTCGCGGGCGATCTTCGAGGCGCTCGCGGGCGCGCGGCTGCGGCCGGTGATGGTGGCGGGCGCGCACGTGGAGGTGCGCGCTCGCGCACGCCCCGAGCCGCCCGTTGCGCCTCGCTGATCCATCGGGCGACGTTCGTCGATCGAGTGGCGGGCCGCTCCGGCGGCCGTGGAGGGCCTGATGGACGCACCCGACCGGCGGCGGTTCTCGCGCATCCCCTTCCACGCGGGCGTGGAGCTGCACGTGGAGCGCGGCACCGCGCCCGCGCGACTCCTCGACATCGGCCTCAAAGGCGCGCTCGTCGAGGTGGGCGAGGGGCTCGACGTCGAGCGCGGCGACCCGTGCGCGCTGGCGCTCCGGCTGGAAGGCGGTGAGGTGGTGATCCGGATGGACGGTGCCATCGCGCATCGCGAGGGGAGGCGCGTCGGCGTGCGCTGGTACGCGATCGACCTCGAGAGCATCGCCCACCTCCGCCGCCTCGTGGAGCTGAACGTCGGCAGCGACGTGCAGGGCGAGCTCGCGGCGCTGGTGGGGAGCGCGTAGGCGAGGCGCCTCGAGCAGGACCCGACCCTGAGACCCTCACTGCCCCGCATGGCCGCCGGCGCGTCGACGCGCGGGCGGACCTCGGCCGCTCACGGACCGTGAGGGAGAGCTTCCGCTGAGGGCTCCTCGCCCGGGATGGGATCGACCCGGCGGAGGATCCGGCCGATCGCGCGCTCGAGCTCGTCCCGCACCCAGCGCGGCGGGTCGTAGGGGTCGCGCCGGAGCCGGCGGAAGAGCGACTCGAGGCCGCGCCGCTCGCCGCGCGCGAACTCCGCGACGAGGCCGGCTCGGCCACCCCCCGCGCCGGCCGTCTCGACCGCGATGGGCCCGCGCCGCGCGTGCGTGCGGCGGACCACGCTGTCGTAGTGGAGGAGCGCGCGATCGAGGAGGACCCACGGGAAGTTCGGCTGCGCGTGCGGACCGATGCGGAAGCGGCGCGCGCCGGACCAGTAGCGCTGGACGTCGAGGAGGAGGCCGGGGATGCCGGGCGCGCCGATCGAGCGGACGCGCGCGTAGCGCCTCCCCACGCCGTACAGCGCGCCGCCGCCGCCGAGCGCGCCGCCGAGGACGGTGCCCGCGAAGATGCTCGCGCCCCCGACCGCCGCGTCCACCGCGCCGCCGATGGCCGCGCCGGCCAGCGCGCCGGCGGCGACGAGCTGCGCGGGAGAGAGCCCGAGCAGCTTCCAGGCCTCCTCGGCGAAGAGATCCTGGCGGTACACGGGCCGCTCGAGGCCGGGGCCCTCCTCGAACCGCGCCTCGCGGTGGCCGTACAGCGCCTCGACGCGGCGGCGCGCCTCCTCCTCGCGGGCGCGGAGCGCGTCGTGGAAGCTCCGCTCGAGGCGGTCGCGCTGCTCCTCGATCGCGGCCTCGTCCTCGACCGCGAGCTCCTCGGTGTGCGTGAGCGCGTCCACGAGGAGGCCGGAGACGAGGGCGGCCGCCTCCGCCCGGCGCCGGCCACGCTGGGCGACGAGCGCGGCGACCGCCTCGTCCACCGCCGCGCGCCAGTCGGGCCGCAGCTCCCGGAAGACCTGCAGGAGGTTCACCCGCTCCTCGAACGAGACCGAGAACGCGTCGAAGTCGCGCACGATCTTGAAGTGCTGGTCGAGCGCGCGGTGCCACTCGGCCGCGTGGTCCTCTGCGCCGATGCGGTTGACGAGCGCCATCCCGGGCCGGCCCGTCCAGCGGAGGATCTCCATCTCGGCGTCGTAGTTCGGCCGATACGGGTGCGTGCCGTCGACGACGTAGAGCACGCTCGCGCCCGCCAGGATCGGCGCGAGCAGGCGGCACTCCTCGACGAGCTCGGAGGTGCCCTCGAAGGCACGCACGAGCTCGGCGACGCGCGCGGGCCGCTCCGCCGCGCTCACCTCGCGAGCGCGCAGCCAGGCGAGGGCGCGCGGAGCGTCCTCGAACCCGGGCGTGTCGACGAGCACGAACAGGGTCCGCCCGTCCACGCGGACGGGGAACTCGCGCACCTCGGTGGTGGTCCCCGGGCGCGGGTCGATGCGCACCGAGTCGTCCTCGGCGAGCGTCGCGACGATGCTCGACTTGCCCTTGTTCACGCGGCCGACGACCGCGAAGCGCGGGACCTCCGGGGTCACGGCGCCCCCTGGAGAGGCTCGACCGCGAGGTACGGGTCCTCGAGCCGGGCGAGCCCGTCTCGCCAGGTGCGCACGCTCGCCTCCGTGGCCGGACCGACGCGGTCCTCCCTCACCTCCGCCACGAGCACGAGCAGGTGCCGCCGCGGGCCCAGGGCGCCGCGCAGCTCGCGCACGAGCCTCAAGGCCGCCCGATCCGGCGCCTCGAATCCCTCGGCGACCACCACCACCGGCTCCGCCCCGTCCACCGCGGCGAGCCACCTCGCGCCGAGCTCGTCGCGCCCGTCGCGCCCGCCGGCGGCGTGGACGCTCGCGATCTCGCGCCGGACCTGGCGGGCGATGGCCGCCTCGAGGGCGGGGTGCGCCGGGACGTCGCGCCAGAGCACCACCGCGCAGCGCGTGCCCGCGGGCGGCGCGACGCCCGGGACCGTCGCCGGGATCACCGCAGGCGGCGCGGCCTCGGGGAGGACGGCCCCGGTCTCGACGTGCGGCTCGGCGAGCCGGGCGAGGACGCGCGCGATCTCCGCGTCGTCGAGCGGAAGGCGGGCGAGCAGCCTCGCGGCGCGCAGGCGCGCGACCGCGAGCGCGACGGCGCGCGGGAGGAGGCCGTAGGTCGCGACGGCCGCGAGGAGGAAGCGCCACCACTCCCCGACGAGCGCCGGGTCCGCGGCACGGCCTGCCCCGGCGTGGAGGTAGGCGCCCTCGAGCCGCGAGTAGCGCGTCGCCTCCACCAGCGCGAGCGACGGCGCGGCGTCCGGCCAGAGCGACGCCCAGGGCCGCGCCAGCGCCGAGACGAGGGCGTGGAAGCGCGGCGCGTCGAGGTCCACGAGCGTCGTGCTCCACGCGAAGGCGATGTCGGAGAACACCACGAGGCGCAGGCACCCGAGGAGCGCCCCGACGTTGAAGGCGACGCCGAAGGTCTGCGTCGCGCCGAGCAGGAGCCACGGCTCCACGGAGTGGTACAGCGAGCGCCGGCTGCGCAGCCGGTGCCAGAGCGCGCGCCACTCCTCCGCGCGCGCCTGCCCCGCCGCGCGTCCGGCGAGGCGCGGGTAGAGGGCGCCGATCGCCTCGCGGAAGACGCCCACGAGCGGCGCGCCCAGCGTCGCGAGCGGGAAGAGGAACGCGGCGAGGAGGAACAGGAGCAGGAGCACCTGCGCGCCGACGAGGACGAGCAGCACGTCCCAGACGTTCACCGGGTGCTCGCCGGTGTAGCCGAGGAGCGCCGTCGCGGCGCCCCAGCCGAGCGCGAGCCCGATCGCCGCGAGCGCCAGCCGGACGCCGGCCAGGGCGCGGGACACCGTGCGGCCGGGGAAGAGGAGGCTCGGCTCGCGCTCGCGGAGCTGGGCGAGCCAGCGGGCGAGCACGTCCCCCCGGTCACCGGCGAGGGACGCTCCACGCATCGCCTCGCGGTCGCGCCGCTCGAGCGCGCCCGCGGGCGCGTCCCGATCGCGGGCGAGCTGGGCCTCGAGGTCGATGAGGTCGGCGAGCGTCACGGCAGGTCGCCGAGGGAACATAAGGGATCGGCGCGCCCGGGTCGCGCCTCGCGGGTGCGCTCGACCCGGGTCGCGCTGCCCGCACCGAGCCCCGACCTCGCCCGCGCCGCTCGAGCCGGGCAGGGCGCCAGGAAAAGCGGCAGGTTGGGCCCCGCGCCTCCGAAGTGCGCGCCTGCGCCGCAGGCGGCCCCCGTCCTGCATCCCGGTGACTGAGGGTACGTCCTGCAAGGGTAGGTGAACGTGATGAAGCTGCGGCTCAGCGGGAAGGTGCTGGGACTCCTCGTCGTGGCGGTGATCTTCGTCGCGCTGGTCGGCGGCGCCGGTCTCGTCGCGACGGCCTCGATGGCCGGCGTGGTCGGCGACTACGCAGGCGCGAAGGTGCCCCAGCTCGTCGCGGTGTCGCGACTCGCCACGGCGGTGGGGCGCGCCACCGGCGCGGCGTCGGCGGTGGAGAACGGCACCCTCGAGCCGGAGGTGCACGAGGCGGCGCTCGCGCTCATCGCCGGCCAGCTTCGCGAGGCGGTGGACGCCGAGCGCGCCTTCGAGCGCGGGGGACGGGACGCGGGGGCGAGCCAGATCGCGCCCGCGCTCGATCGGTGGAAGCAGGACCTCGCGCAGCTCGACTCCGCCGCGCGGGCGAGGCGGGACGCAGGCGCGGCGGGCCAGTTCGCGGAGGAGGCGGGGGCCCAGCACGACGTGACGGACGCGTTCGAGCGCCTCCGCGTGGACGCGCAGCGGCTCCTCGAGGTGGTGGACGCGAGCGCCGTGGCGACCCGCACCGCCGCCGACGCGAGCGCGGCGCGCGCCCGCGACGCCGAGGCCGGCGCCCGGCGCGACATCGCCGTCGTGTTCCTCCTCGCGACGGCGGCGCTCGCCTCCGCCGGGGCCTTCCTCGTCCGCGCCATCCGGCGCGGCCTCCGCTCGGTCGTGGAGGCCGCGGAGCGGATCGCGGCCGGCGACCTGCGCGACGCGGTGGAGGTGACGAGCCAGGACGAGCTCGGCGACCTGCAGGCCGCGATGCGCCGCATGGGCGGGCAGCTCTCGCAGGTCATCGGCGACGTGCGCTCCGGCGCCGCCGCGCTCGCGGCGGTCGCGGGCCAGGTCTCCGCCACCTCGCAGCAGCTCTCGCAGGGCACCGGCGAGCAGGCCTCCAGCGTGGAGGAGACCTCGGCGCTGCTCGAGGAGATGAACGCGTCCATCGGCTCCAACGCGGCGAGCAGCCGGGACGTGGAGCGGATGGCGAGCGAGGGCGCGAGGAACGCCGAGCGCAGCGGCGCGGCGGTCACCGAGACGGTGGGCGCGATGCGCGCCATCGCCGAGCGGGTCTCGATCGTCGAGGAGATCGCCTACCAGACGAACCTCCTCGCCCTGAACGCCGCCATCGAGGCGGCGCGGGCGGGCGAGCAGGGGCGGGGCTTCGGGGTCGTGGCGACCGAGGTCCGCAAGCTGGCCGAGCGCAGCCAGGCGGCCGCCAAGGAGATCGGCGAGCTCGCCGCCCGCTCCGTCGGCGTGGCCGAGCGCAGCGGCGGGCTCCTCGCGGAGCTCGTGACGACCATCGCGACCACCGCCGAGCGGGTGCGCGAGGTCTCGGCGGCCTCGCAGGAGCAGTCGGCCGGGGTCGGGCAGCTCTCGAGGGCGATGACCGTCGTCGATCAGGTCACGCAGCGGAACGCCTCCGCCGCGGAGGAGCTGTCCGCGACCGCCGAGGAGCTCTCCACCCACGCCGACGCGCTCCGGGAGCGCGCCGCCTTCTTCACGGTCGGCGGGGAGGGTGGCGTCGCGGACGCGCTGGAGCACCCGCCCGCGCTCCCCCGCGAAGACCTCCCTCGCCTGCACGCCGCCGGCGCCCGCTGACCGGCGCCGGCCTTCCCCCCGACCCGCGCACTGCCCCACCGGAGGAACACCCATGAAGAAGCTCCTCGCCGCAGCCCTCGCCGCCGCCGTCCTGGGCGCGCTCGGGCAGGCCGCCGCCGCCGAGCCGTACGCCACCACCAAGGACGCCGAGCTGCTCGTGCACCGGGCGGCGCTGTTCATGAAGAAGGAGGGCAAGGAGAAGGCGATCGCGACGTTCAACGACGCGCACGGTCCGTTCATCTACCGGGACCTGTACGTCTTCGCGTACGACCTCGCCGGCAACTGCCTCGCGCACCCGACGAAGCCCGAGCGTGTCGGCAAGAACAACATGGGCGACAAGGATCCCGACGGGAGGTTGTTCGTCCGGGAGCGGATCCTCCTCGCCCGAAAGCACGGCAAAGGCTGGCAGCAGTACAAGTTCAACAACCCCGTCACGAACAAGGTCGAGCAGAAGGTGGCGTACTTCGAGCTCGTGGACGGGGTGGTGCTCGTCGCGGGGGCGTACAAGAAGTAGTCGCCGGGCACCCTCCTGCGCGCGCGCGGCGCGCCCGGCCGCCGTCAGGAGGCGGTCGGCGCCGCCGCCGCGCGCGCCGACCCGGCGCCGGGGACCTTTCCGGCGGCGCGGAGCGCCGCGAGCTGCCGATCGAGGCGCGGCAGGACCTCCTCGTGCGTGTAGCGGACGAGGTGCTCGCCGAGCACGGCGAGCGTCACCGCGCGCGGGAGCGCTGCGGGTCCGAGCCGCAGGGCCTGGCCGACGAGGCGCCAGAAGTGGCGGCGGCGCGAGCCGCGCAGGCCGAGGCGCCACAGGGTCCGCGCGAGCGTGGCGAGGGACCCCGGCCTGAGCGGGCTCGGGCGCATCGGCGCGAGCGCGAGGTGCAGCGCGCAGCGACGGAAGTAGGCGTCCTCGTCGTAGAGCTCCGCGAGCAGCCGGCGGTAGCCCTCGAGGAGCTCCAGATCGCCCATGGCGGGCTCGAAGTTGGTCTCGCCGAACTGGTCCCCGGTGGACTCGGCGCGAAGCCGGCCCTCGCGCGCGAGCCGCCTCCAGAGGGCCGTGCCGGGCAGCGCGGTGAGCGTCCCTACCATCGCGCGCGGGATCGGGAGCGCCTGGATGAACGCGCGCTGGCGCGCGAACGTGCCCGCGTCGTCGGCGTCGAAGCCGACGATGAACCCGGCGAAGACCTCGAGCCCCGCGGCCGTGAGGCGCCGCACCGCCTCCGCCGGATCCACGCGCAGGTTCTGGCGCTTGCCGGCCTCCTGCAGGGCGGCGCGATCGGGCGTCTCGATCCCCACGAAGACCGCCGAGAACCCGGCGTCGACCATCGCGGCGAGCAGCTCCGGCAGCGTCGCGAGGTCGAGGCTCGCCTCGGTGTAGAGGTCGAACGGCCGGCCGTGCTCCGCCTGCCAGCGCGCGAGCTCGGGGAGGAGTCGCGCCGCGGCGCGGCGGTTGCCGATGAAGTTGTCGTCCACGAGGAACAGCGGCCCGCGCGCGCCGAGCCGGTGGAGCGCCTCCAGCTCGGCGAGCACCTGCGCGGCCGACTTCACCCGCGGCACGCGCCCGAAGACCTCGATGATGTCGCAGAACTCGCAGCTGAACGGGCAGCCGCGCGACACCTGGATCGCGTGGCTCGCGTAGCGGTCCAGGGCGAGGAGGTCGAAGCGGGGGACGCGCGCGAGGGCGAGGTCGGGCCGGCCCTCGCCGGACGGCGAGAGGACGCGGTCGTGCGCGCCGGGGCGCTCGACCGCCGCGACGAGCCGCTCGAGCCGGCCCTCGGCCTCGCCCTGGAACACGTGGGCCGCCTCCGGGAACCGCTCCGGCGCGATGGTGGGGGCCGGCCCGCCCGCGACCGTGACCTTCCCGAGCGCGCGCGCCCGCGCGAGGACGGCGCGCATCGACGGCGCCTGCACGAGCATGCCCGAGACCAGCACGGCGTCCGCCCAGCGGAGGAGCTCGTCCGGCAGCGCCTCGAGGTGCTCGTCGTGGAGCCGGAGCTCCCAGCTCGCGGGCAGGTGCGCCGCGAGCGTCGCGAGGCCGAGCGGAGGAAGCGCCGCGTCCTTGCGGATGAACGGGAGGCTGTGCCCGTAGCCCCAGTACGTGGGCGGCGTGGAACCCTGCACGAGGAGCGCACGCATTCACGCGGTGTACGCCTCGTCCGTCATCCGCCCGTCACGGTCGCGCGCCATCGGTGGGGTGACCAGGCCGAGGCGGGTCGCGAGCTCGGAGGGGCGCCGGCCGAGAGGCCCCCGCCAAGGGCTCGTCTACCCAGCTCGGGGCACCCCACCGGCGCGCTCGGGGTGCAAACGTCCGCTCCGGCCGTGAGGGGTTGCGGCGAGACGCCGCGCTCGCCATGAGTCGTCGCGGCTCCGCTCCGGGAGCCCGAACGAAGGAGAGATCCATGAAGCTCGTTCTCCGCGCCGCCGCCGCGCTCGCGATCCTGGGCCTCGCGACGCCCGCCTTCCCCTGCGGCGACAAGCAGATGACGACGGCGTCGTCCTCGACGACGGCCTCGACGAAGAGCAAGGCGGCGGTCGCGAAGGCCGACAAGAAGGCGGCGGCGAAGACCGCCAAGGCGGCCCCGCAGAAGGCCACGGCCACGAACTAGCCTCGAAGCTGGCAGCGCCCCCCGCATCGCCACGGGGGGTGGGGCGTCGCCGGGCTCCGGGCCGGCGGCGCCCTTCTTTGCCCTGAACGGCCGAGCGTGATTAGCGATCAGGCGAGCAAAGCGAGCCCGCCGGGGCGACGCCGCGGAAGCGGCGAAGCCGCTCGCGGCGGCGCACGGGACCCGGCGAGCAGGGGTGGGGTCCCCGACGACGGCGGCCAGCCGTCGGCGGGGCGGGGGCGAAGCCGGCGCAGCCCCCGTTCGAAAATGCCTGAACGACAGCGTGATTCGCATCACCGAAGGTGATCGGCGAATCACGAAACTGTCGTTCAGGGCGCTTTGTGCTTCGTGAAGTCGTGCCCGCGCAGCGCGAGACACGGGTCCTCGCGCTCGGCGGCCGGCGTGAACACGACGAAGTCGAACGGGAGCGTCCCCACCCCGAACTCCGAGGCGTAGAGCGCCGGGTCGAGCTTTCCCTGCGAGACCTCGAACAGTCCCACCGAGACGACGCGCCGGCCGGGGAGCTCGCGCTCGAGCGAGGCCGGGACGCCGCGGTCGGTGCGGGCGTGGCCGTTTCCGGTCACGAGGATCGCGCCGCCGGCCGCCTGGCTCACCGCGGCGAGGCGATGCGCCATCTCCGCGTCGCGGGCGCGCTGCGCGAGCGCGAGCCGGTCGAGGATCGCGTCCGGCATCGGCGCGTCGCAGTGCGCGGCCTTCATCTCGGCGCGCAGCGAGGCGACGACCTCGGGGGGGAGCGGCTCCGCCTTCTGGAGCGCGGCGCGGAGCTCCGGGGTGAGCGCCTCCTGGCCCTTCATCGCGATCGCCTTCGCGAGGGGGACGGGCAGGTTCGCGCCGACGATCGGCATGCCCGCCTCGAGCCCGGCGGCGAAGATGGGCCGGTAGATCGCGAAGTCGTACCAGCCGCTGTGCTTCCAGTCGACGGCCCGGGCGATCGCGTCGGGATCGCGCGGGGCGCGGGCGATCGCGGCGTCGATGGCAGGCTGGTCGTCCTCCTCCATCATCTCGAAGGCGAGAGCCGGCCGCTTCCCGGCGGCGCCTATCGCGCGCACCAGCCGCGCCTGCAGCACGTGGTGGTCGGGGTTGTCGTGCATCTCGCCGAGCATGACGACCTCGGCGCCGTCGACCGCGCTCGTGAGCGTGGCCTCGTCGACGAGCCGCCCCGCCCGCGCGTCCCAGATCTTCCCCACGAGCGGGTGCTCGCGGTGGCGCTCGGACATCCACGCGCGCTCCTTCGAGATCGGCTCCTGCAAGAGCTTCTGGTTCGCGGCGCAGGCCGCGGAGAGGATTGCGAGGGCGGACGCGGCGACGAGTCGGTTCGGGCTCACCCGCACAGAGATAGCGCGTCCCGGCGAGGGACGCTCGCGTCCGGTGGGGACGCCGCACCTCGCGTGATGCGGGCGCGCTCCCCCCGCCCCGGGTGGCGCGCGCGTCAGCGCGCCGCGGCCGACGCTGCGGCCGGGTCCTGAAGCTTCACGGCGACCTCGAGCCGCTCGGTGCCGAGGTGACCGCGCTCGACCACCTCGGGGCCGCGCCACGACGTCCAGCCGGGCAGCCCGCGCTGCCACGCGTGGGTCATCTGCCAGAGCTGGAGGCGCGAGTTCGCGAGGTACAGGTAGAGCCCGCGGCTCGGGTTCCACGGGTTCCGCAGGGCGATCGCGAGCCCCTCGTCGGCGCGCCCGTGCAGCGTCCCGTCCCACCGGAAGAAGCCGCGCCCGGCCTCGAACGGCAGCTTGCCCTCGCGCGCGAGCCGCGCGACGAGCGCGTTGTCGGCCGCGCCGCCGAGGACCACGAGGTCGTGCTCGGCGAGGTCGGCGTCGGACACCTCCGCGTCCGCCGCCAGCGGGGGGAGGACCTCGGTGAACGCGTCCGCCACGGTGTCGCGCCAGACGAGCGCGAGCGAGTGGCCGGCCTCGACCTGGCGGGAGGAGCCCCACACGAACAGCGCGCCCGGGAAGTCGTCGAGGAGGTTCGGCAGCACGAACGCGTCGTCGCGCCCTACGGCGGCGTCGCCGCCGAGCGCCACTCGCTGCGGGCGCTCCGAGAGCTCGAACGTGAACGTCCGCGTCGCGGCGGCGGGGACCTCGATCCGCTCGTAGCGGATCGTCTTCTCGCCCCGGATCGCGAGCGTGGAGACGAACGGCCAGGGGTTCGTCTTCTGCGCGATCTCCACGGCGAGCCGGAAGCGGTCGCCCGCGCGCGTGGCGACCGCGGAGAGCACGGGGTCCGGGAGATCGGCGCGCTCGAGCCACGGCCTCACGAACGGCGCGACGTCCTGGCCCGCCGCCGCGGAGAACGTCCGCAGGAAGTCCTCGGTGCGCATCGGCTTCCCCGCGTACCGCTCGTGCACCGCGCGCATGCCCTTCGCGAACGCCGCGTTCCCGAGGCGCAGCCGAAGCTGGTGCAGCGCGAAGGTCCCGCGGATGCGGGGGATCTGGTACGGGCCGTAGCGATCGTAGGCGGGCGACAGCCGCGCCGGCGCGGCGGCGCCCTCGCGCAGCGTGAGCCAGGCGAGGCGCGCGGACAGGTCATCGAGGCCGGCGCGGAGGGCCTCGAGCGCCTTGGCGGGCTCCTCGGGGAGCTTCGCCAGGAGCGCGTGGTACGCGGCCGAGCCGCTCGTGAACCAGGCGTCCGCGTCCGTCGCGGGGAACACCGTGTCCTTCCAGAGGAGCTTCGGATCGTAGGCGAGCGCCGGGGCGATCCCGGCGAGGTCCGGCTTCGGCTTCGCGCCGGGCGCGGCCGCCGCGCCGGACGCCGGGCGGGCCTCCCGCGCCGCGCGGGCGCGGGCGAGGCCGTCCGCCACGACGATGGGGCTGAAGGTCGTGTAGCCGAGCGTGAGGTGCGGGATGGCGTCGGGGAGGTCGGCCGGGATCCACCTCCCGCCCACCCACTTCTCGCGCAGGGTCGTCTTCCCGTAATGGGCCAGGAACACGAGCTTCTCCGCCATCTCCGCGGTGGTGAGCTTGCCGTCGCAGGCGTGGGGGCGGTTGAGCGGCGAGGACGCCCAGAGCCTCACGCCCGCCTCGAGGTCGATCCCGCCCCGGCCGTGCTCCCGGTAGAACTGCTGGAAGGCGATGTCGCGGTTCCAGGCGGGGAAGTTCACGTCCACCGGCGCGTCGCCCGGACCGAGGGTGAGCTCCCGCCGCACGGCGGGATCCCGCGCGTTGTTGTTCGCCCACACGAAGTCGCGGAGCCCGCCCGGCGTGTCGCCGCGGCGGCCGCGCGCGCCGGTGCGCCACAGGCGGCTCGCCTTCGTGCCGAGGAGCAGGCACGCGCCCTCGTCCGTCTTGGCGTCGGCGATCGTCCAGTCGTTCGAGTAGAGCCCGTTGTTCCCGGCGCGCAGCAGCGCCGCGACCTCGTCGATCGAGGAGCCGTACTGCGCCGCCTTGCGGATCCGGTTCGACTGCGGGGTCCCGGCCGGCTCGAAGGGCGTCTGCCCCACGGTCGTCTCGCCGATCACCATCCCCGCGCCGTTCAGGTACCAGTCGGACCCGGAGTGGATGCCGCCCGGGAAGGTCTGCATGACGAGCCGGTGGCCCTTCGCCGGCACGACGTCGAGCACCACGTCCCAGTGCACGCCGGTGTAGCCGTTCCACATGAACAGCTGCCCCATGACGAAGCGGCCGCTGCGCGTGGCCGACCGGGTGGCGACGAACGACGAGCAGCGGTCTCCCTCCGCCTGGGCGGTCTCGTCCTCCGCCTTGACGAAGCTCCGGCCGCTGAGCGGCGTGCGCGAGACCTGGAGCGCGTCGTCGAGCTGCCCGAGGTCCACCGCCGAGTTGAGCGCGGCCACGTCGAGGAGGTCGAGCGGGCGGCCCTTCCAGCGCGCCCCCGCCTTCGCCGCGCCGTCGGCGATGCCCTTCATCTCCTCGAGGTACTCCGCGTCGAACTTGCGGAGCATGAGCGCGTCGGTGAGCCGGCGCAGGTCGTTCCAGCCGCGCTCCGGGTCGGCCTTGTCGTGCTGGACGGCGACCTTCGCGAGGAAGCGCGCGAGCTCGTCCGCGACGAGCGCTCCGTACTGCGCGCCGCGGGCGTACGGCTCGCCCTCGACGTGCACGAAGATCCAGCCGCCGTCGTCGTAGCGGAACCCCTCGCCCTCCCAGCGCACGGTCTCGAGCGGGACGTACTCGGTGACGTCGTCCACCGGCTCGAGCCGCACGTCGTCGAACACCGCCTCGCCGGTGGCGCGCCCGTTGCGGCCGAGGTGCAGCGCGACGCGATCCTCGGGCGCCAGCGCGAAGAACAGGAGCGAGAGCCGCCCCTCGCCGCTCGAGGGCGCCTGCGGCGAGCAGTTCGTGAACGGGGTGCTCGCCATCGCCACGCACGCGCCGAGCGCGGTGGGGTAGCGGGCGAGGGGATCGGCGCGGACGCCGCGCGTCCGCACCCACGCCGACAGGCGGTAGAGCTTGCCGACCTCGAGCCGCACGGGCGCGGAGGCGACCGTGACCTCCGCGCCCGACGCCGGCGCGGTGATCGCGAGCGCGCGGGCGCCCGTGGCGCGCGCCGCGTCGGTGACCGCCACCCGCGCCCCCTCGGTCGCGCGGACGGTCCAGGCCGGGGGCGGCGCGCCGGGCGCGCCCGCCTCGAAGCCGGGGTCCTGGAGGGAGAGGAGCGCGGGCGCCGCGGCCAGGGCCGAGGCGAGCAGGGCAGTGACGGGCATGCCGCGATTCTCGCGGATGCCCGCCCGGCTCGCCAGCGCGCGGCGCGCCCGCGCGGGACGCTACTTCGCGTTCTTCAGCTGCTCGAGCTGGGTGCGGGCCTGGATCGCCTGGCCGCTGCTCGGGTCGGTGGCGACGACCTTCTCCCACGCCTCCACCGCCTTCTTCGGCTGCTTGAGGTCGTACGCGTAGACGATGCCCAGGTTGAAGAGGCTCTGCAGGTGGCGCGGGTTCGCCTCGTTCGCCTTCTTGAAGTTCTCGACCGCCTTGTCGAACTGGCCGAGGGCCCGGTACATGACGCCCTGGTCCGTCAGGATGTCCGCGTTCCCCGGCTGCACCTCGAGCGCGTGGCCGTAGGCCTCGACCGCCTTCTGCGGCTGGTTCGTGTCGAAGTAGTCGTTCCCGAGCTGGGTCCAGGCCTGGACGTTCCTGGGATCCTGCGCGACGGCCTGCTGGAGCATGGCGATCCGCTGCTGGACGTTCACGCCTCCCGGGGCGCCAGGCACGCCTCCCATTGCGCCGGGCATCCCGCCCGCGGGCGCGCCGGCGGGCGCGGCGACGACCGGTGCGTGCGGGGTGCCGCCCCCCATGCTCGAGCCGACCGAGTAGCCGATGATGAGGCCGGCGAGCACGCCGACGAGCAGCGCGATGACGGTGTTCTTGTTCAACGGACTTCCTCCTCTTTGCGGACCGGCGGGTCCGGACGTGCGATTCTCGCACAGGAGCGACCCGGCAGGTACTCACGTCGTTCGCTCCCGCCCGGCGGGAAGGCGAGGCGGCGGGCGAGGCCAGGGTACACGGTGAGGTGAACATGCGGAGCACGTCCCTCGAGATCTTCGTCGCCGCCCTCTGCGCGGTCCTCCCCGCCGTCGCGGCGGCCGCGCCGCCCGCGGGCGACTACCGCGTCGCGGCCACGGTGCGCGTGCACGCCGGCGGCGTGCTGGATCGCGAGGTGCGCGAGGACGCGCGGGCGGTCGTCGCCCCGGCCTCGGCGGGGCGGGTCCGGGTGCGGCTCTCCGCGCGCGGGAAGACCTGCGAGCTCTCCGCCCGCGCGGGCGCGCAGGGCGAGCTCACCTTCACCCCGGGCCAGCGCTGCGCGCTCGACCTCGACGAGGAGGACGTGCGCGGGCGCGTGGACGCGACGCTCGGCTCGGGCACCGGGCGGGCGCAGGGAGACGCGCTCACGCTCGCGCTCGCCTGGAACCTCGCCGGCGCGGTGAGCCTGCGCGTGGGCGGGCAGCGGATGGAGGTGATGGGCAGCGAGATCGCCGTGCCGGACGCGTGGGCGCCGGAGGTTCCGCTGCGCGGCACGGCCGACGCGCGCGGGGAGGGGAGGCGCTCGGGGGCGAGGTAGCGCGTCTTCCGGGAGGCCCACCGCGTTCACCCAGGGTGGCAGCCATCGCCAGCGGTGGTCGCTCGCTCACCGCCGCCGGAGCGGCAGCCGGATCTCGAACACCGTCCCGCGCTCCGGGTCGGAGCGGAACGACACCGCGCCGCCGAGGACCTGCTCGCCGAGGAGCTTCATGCCGTAGGTCCCGAGGCCGCGGCCGCGCGCGGCCTTGGTGCTGAACGAGCGCTGGAAGATCCGCGCCCGCACCTCGGGCGGGATGACGCCCGCGTTGTGGACCTCCAGCGTCGCCTCGCCGCCCGCGGCGCTGCACGAGACCCCGACCTCGCCGCCGGGCGGGCTCGCCTCGAGCCCGTTCACGACCATGTTCACGAGCACGCGGAGGAGGAGCGCGGCGTCGGTCTCCACGACGAGGTCGCCGGGCGGGGCCCCGATCGCGAGCCGCCGCTCGCGCGCCGCGGCGTGGAACGAGAACACCGCGTCGAGCTCGGCGAGGAGGTCCGCGACGCGCACCGGCCTGGGCTCGAGGGTGAGCAGGCCGCGCTCGGCGAGCAGGAGGGCGCGGTGGTCGCGGATCTCGCGCTCGAGCTGGGCGGTGAGCTGGTCCATCCGCTCGAAGGCGGCCGCCGGCTGGACGGTGCCGCGCCGCAGCCGCGCGGCCCAGCCGCGGAGCCCGGCGACGGTGTTGAGGACGTCGTGCAGGAAGAGCTGCTCGAGGGCGTCGCGCCGCTTCTCCGCGGAGACGTCGCGCAGGGACACCGCCGTGAAGGCGTGGCCGTCCACCGGGAGCGGCGTCGCGCGGACGTTGAACTCGAGGGCGGCGCGGCCGGGGAGCTCGCTGCGCAGCAGGCACTCCGCCTCGAGCGAGCGCGCCTCGCGCTGGGAGCACAGGATGGCGGCGAGCGCCCCGCACTGCCGGCACGCGGGCGACGCGCCGCAGTCCCCGGAGGCGCGCACGTTCACGCAGCCGAGCGCCTCGCCCATCCGCAGGCCCGAGATCTCTCCGGTCCCGCCCGCGAGGTGCGCGCGCGTGTTCGCCGCGACGATCTGGCGCTGGGCGTTGAGCACCACGATCGCCCCATCGGCGGCCTCGAGCACGGCCGTCACCACGGGGCTCCGGCGCGCGGCCTCGATCTCGCGCCGGACCTGCTCCGGCGCCGCGCGGCGCGCGTCGGGGAGGGGGGTGGGCACGGCGCCCGGCGGGGGCGCGGCGGCGTCGGGTCCGCACATGGGAACGAACAGGATATCCGGGCCCGGCCCCGGCCGTCTGCCTCCGGAGGTCCCCGAGGTTCGGGACACCGCGCTTGACCGGCGCGGCGGCGCCCCGACAAGCTGCCGGGATGAAGATCCAAACACCAGCCCCCGCCGATCTGTTCCAGGTAGAGGACCGGCTGTCGGACGAGGAGCGGCTCGTTCGCCGCGCGGTGAGCCGGTTCGTGGACGAGCGGTTCCTGCCGGTCGTGCAGCGCCACTTCCGCGCCGGGACCTTCCCCCTCGAGCTCGTCCCCGAGATGGGCGCGCTCGGGATCTTCGGGATGACGCTCCAGGGCTACGGCTGCGCGGGCGCCTCGGCGATCGCCTACGGCGCGGCGATGCAGGAGCTCGAGCGCGGTGACTCGGCGCTCCGCAGCTTCGCCTCGGTGCAGGGGGCGCTCTGCATGTACCCCATCCACGCGTACGGCTCCGAGGCGCAGCGCGCCCGGTTCCTCCCGGCCATGGCCCGGGGCGAGATCGTCGGCTGCTTCGGGCTGACCGAGCCGGACTTCGGCTCCGATCCGGGCGGGCTCCGGACGCGCGCCGTGCGCGACGGCGACGCCTACGTCCTCGACGGCGCGAAGGCCTGGATCACGAACGGGAGCCTCGCCGACGTCGCGCTCGTCTGGGCCAAGGTGGACGGCGACGACGCCCGCGCCATCCGCGGCTTCCTCGTGGAGACGGGCACGCCCGGGTTCACCGCTCGAAACGTCGAAGGCAAGCTCTCGCTCCGCGCGTCGATCACCTCGGAGCTGCACCTCGACGGCGTGCGCGTCCCCGCCGAGAACGTGCTCCCGGGGACCGAGGGGCTCGGGCTCCGGGCCCCGCTCTCGTGCCTGTCGAAGGCGCGCTACGGGATCGCCTGGGGCGCGGTGGGCGCGGCGATCGCCTGCTTCGAGTCGGCGCGCGCCTATGCGCGCGAGCGGATCCAGTTCGGGCGGCCGATCGCGTCGTTCCAGCTCGTGCAGGAGAAGCTCGTGGACGTGTGGGAGGGGATCGTGAAGGGCCAGCTCCTCGCGCTCCGGCTCGGCGAGCTCGAGGATCAGGGCGGCGCGACCGCGGCGCAGATCTCGATGGCGAAGCGCGCGAACGTGCGGATGGCGCGCGACGCGGCGCGGACCTGCCGGGAGATCCTGGGCGCCGCCGGCATCGTCGACGACCACCCGCCCATGCGGCACATGGCCAACCTGGAGTCGGTCTACACGTACGAGGGGACCCACGACGTTCACACGCTGGCGCTGGGGAGGGCGGCCACGGGGATCGACGCGTTCACCTAGCTCGCATACCGGGACCCCCCGCTCCCACCTGGGCCGTCGCCCCGCGCCCGCTGCCCGTTACCCAACGGTCGCGGTCCCCCTCGACCCGGAGCGCGCCGATGCCCCACCTCTCCTTCGACCTGAACTTCGCCCCCACCGCCGAGGAGAAGCGGCGCTTCGCGGAGGCCGTCGTCGGCCACTTCGCGAGGATCATGGACACCGGCACCGATCACATCGGCCTCACCCTCCGCGCCTACGGCCGGGACGACCTCGTGTTCGGGCGCGCGGAGCAGCCGGAGAGGGGCATCGCCTTCCTGGACGCGGACATCCGGCGCGGGCGGACCGCCGACCAGAAGCGGCGGCTCGCCCTCGCGATCATGGACGAGCTCGAGCGGATCTGGCGCGTGCCGAAGCGCAGCGTCTACGTCGTGTACACCGAGCACGACGGCGAGAACTTCCAGCTCGAGGACCGCGTGCTGCCGTCGTGGACGGAGGGCGAGGATCCCCTGGCGGGCTAGCGCCCGCTGCCGCTCGAGGCGGTGGTCGCCGGCTCCGACGAGTGAAGCCCCGGAGCCGGTCGCGCCCTCACCCGGCCCAGTCGAGCACGACCTTGCCGGACTGCCCGCTCCGCATCACGTCGAAGCCGCGCTGGAACTCGTCGATGGGGAAGCGGTGCGTGACGACGGGCGAGATGTCGAGCCCGCTCTGCAGCATCGCGACCATCTTGTACCAGGTCTCGAACATCTCCCGGCCGTAGATGCCCTTCAGCACGAGCCCCTTGAAGACGACCTGGCTCCAGTCGATGGCCTCCTCCCCGGGCATGATCCCGAGGAGCGCGAGCCGGGCGCCGTGGTTCATCACCTCGAGCATCTGCCGGAACGCGCGCCCGTTGCCGCTCATCTCGAGCCCGACGTCGAACCCCTCCTTCATCCCGAGGTCCTTCATCACGCCGCGCAGGTCCTCGCGCGCGACGTTCACCGCCCGCGTCGCGCCCATCTTCCGCGCGAGCTCGAGCCGGTAGTCGTTCACGTCGGTGACGACGACGTGGCGGGCGCCGACGTGGCGCGCGATCGCGACCGCCATCACGCCGATGGGGCCGGCGCCCGTGACGAGCACGTCCTCGCCCACGAGGTCGAACGAGAGCGCGGTGTGGGTGGCGTTGCCGTAGGGATCGAAGATCGCGGCCACCTCGTCCGGGATGTCGTCCGGGATCCGGTAGACGTTGCTCGCCGGGATCACCACGTACTCGGCGAACGAGCCGGGCCGGTTCACGCCGACGCCGACGGTGTGCCGGCAGAGGTGGCGCCGGCCGGCGCGGCAGTTCCGGCAGAACCCGCAGGTGACGTGCCCCTCGCCGGAGACGCGGTCGCCCGGCTTGAACGCCTCGATCTCGGCGCCCACCGCGTCCACCACGCCCACGTACTCGTGTCCGACGATCATCGGCACCGGGACCGTGCGCTGGCTCCACTCGTCCCAGTTGTAGATGTGGACGTCGGTCCCGCAGATCGCGCTCTTGCGGACGCGGATGCGCACGTCGTGGACGCCCACCTCCGGCACGGGCGCGTCCTGCACCATCCAGATGCCCTCGGCCCGCTTCGACTTCACCAGCGCCTTCATCGATGTCTACCCCTTGCCCTCAGCCGCGGATGACGCCGAGCGCGCGACCGACCTTCGCGAACGCGCGGACGGCGAAGTCGAGGTCGTCCCGCGAGTGCGCGGCGCTCATCTGCGTGCGGATGCGCGCCTGGCCCTTCGGGACGACCGGGAAGAAGAAGCCGATCGCGTAGACCCCCTCGTCGAGCAGGCGGCGCGCGAACTCCTGCGCCAGCGGCGCCTCGTGCAGCATCACCGGGATGATCGGGTGCTCGCCCGGGAGGAGCTCGAAGCCGAGCCTCGTCAGCTCGGCGCGGAAGTACGCGGCGTTCTCGCGGAGCCGGCGGCGGAGGTCGTCGCTCCGCTCCACGAGGTCGAGCACCTCGAGGCTCACCGCCGCGATCACCGGCGCGAGCGTGTTCGAGAAGAGGTACGGCCGCGCCTTCTGGCGGAGCCACTCCACCACCTCGCGCGTGCCGGCCACGTACCCGCCCGACGCGCCGCCGAGCGCCTTGCCGAGCGTGCCGGTGACGAGGTCCACCCGGCCCATCACGCCGAAGTGCTCGGGCGTGCCGCGCCCCTTCTCGCCGATGAACCCCACCGCGTGGCTGTCGTCGACCATGACGAGCGCGCCGTGCCGCTCGGCGGCCTCGCAGATCGCCGGCAGCTTGGCGAGGTACCCATCCATCGAGAACACGCCGTCGGTCACGACGAGCTTGAAGCGCGCGCCCCCGGCCTCGGCCTCGGCGAGCTTCGCCTCGAGATCCGCCATGTCGCCGTTCGCGTAGCGGTAGCGGCGGGCCTTGCACAGGCGGATGCCGTCGATGATGGAGGCGTGGTTGAGCGCGTCGGAGACGACCGCGTCCTCCTCGCCGAGCAGCGCCTCGAACACGCCGCCGTTCGCGTCGAAGCACGACGAGAACAGGATCGCGTCCTCGAAGCCGAGGAACCGGGCGATGCGCCCCTCGAGCTCCTTGTGCACGTCCTGCGTGCCGCAGATGAAGCGGACCGAGGAGAGGCCGAAGCCGTGGCGCGGCAGCGCCTCCTGGGCGGCCTTCACGAGCTCGGGCCGGCCGGCGAGGCCGAGGTAGTTGTTGGCGCAGAGGTTCACGACGCGCCGGCCGTCCGCCTCGACCCAGGCGCCCTGCGGCGTGGTGATGACCCGCTCGCGCTTGAGGAGGCCGTCGGCCTCGAGCTGGCGGAGCTGGGCGCGGAGGTGCTCGGTGAAGGCGACGTTCATGGGGACCCTCGAACGGTTCGGGCCCCCGGTTTAACCGATTTCCGGGTGGGACGCCTCTCCTCGCGCGCGACCCGCCTGGAGCGGCCGGGCGGCCGGGCGGGAGGAGCCCGCCGCGCCGTCGCGCGGGGCTCCTCAGGCGCCGCGCGCGGAGGCGGCGAGGACCGCGCCGAGATCCTCGAGCGAGACGGGCTTCGCGAGGTGGCGGTCGAACCCGGCCCGCGCCGCCTTCTCGACGTCGTCCGGCAGCGCGTAGCCGGAGAGGGCGACGAGGAGCGTGGTGGCGAGCTCCGGATCGCCGCGCAGCGCGCGGGCCACCTCGTAGCCGTCCACGAGCGGCAGGCCGATGTCGCACAGGACGAGATCCGGCCGGGTCGCGCGAGCCAGCGCGATGCCGGCCCGCCCATCCGGCGCGACCGCGACCTCGTGGGCCGCGCCCGAGAGCAGGTCGCGCAGCATCTCGGCCGCGTCGGCGTTGTCCTCGATGACGAGCACGCGCCGTGGCCGGCCGAGCGCGAGCGGGTCGCGCCGAGGCTCCGCCCTGGGGGCGTCCTCGGCCGCGAGCGGCAGCGCCAGGGTGAACTGCGCCCCGCGCCCCGCGCCGGCGCTCGTGACCTCGACCGATCCGCCGTGCAGCTCGACGAGTGATCGCACGAGGTAGAGCCCGAGCCCGAGCCCGCCGCGCGCGCGGTCGAGCCCGCCGTCCGCCTGCACGAACGGGACGAACAGGCGCGGCAGGAGCGCCGGGTCGATGCCCTCGCCGTCGTCGGAGATCGAGAGGAGCGCCCGGTCGGCCTCGCGCCGCAGCGCCACCGTCACGCTGCCGCCGCCGTGAGTGAACTTCTCCGCGTTCGCGAGCAGGTTCCCGATCGCCTGGGCGAGGCGGGTCGGATCGCCGTCCACGTGGAGCGGCGCGTGGCCGCCGTCGATCCGGAGCGCGACGCCGTGCGCGGCGAGCAGGTCCGCGTGATCGGCCGCGGTCTGGCGCGCGAGCGCCGCGAGGTCGACGCGCTCGCGCCGGAGCTGGATCTTCCCGTGCGCGACGCGCGTCACGTCGAGGAGATCGTCCACGAGCCTCGAGAGGTGATCGCTCTGCCGGCGGATGACCTCGCGCGCGCGGGTGGCCTCCGGGCCTCCCGGCACGGCGCGATCGAGGACGGCGAGCGCGGTGCGCACCGGCGCGAGCGGGTTGCGCAGCTCGTGGGAGAGCATCGCGATGAACTCGCTCTTGCGCCGGTCCTCCGCGCGGAGCGCCTCCTCGGCGGCGACGCGCTCCGTGGTGTCGACGCCGGCCTGGACGAGGTGCCAGTGGTCGAGCGGGAAGAGCGAGGTGAGGTAGTGGCGCCCGTCCCACGCGAAGCGGCGCTCGAACGAGCTGCCGCGGCCGCTCGTCATGACCTCCCGCGAGGCCTCGAGGACGTCCGCGATCACGTCCGCGCCGAAGAGCTCGCTCGCGCGCCGGCCGGTGACCTCCTGGAGCGGCGCGCCGAGGAGCCGGAGCGCCTCGCGGTTCGCGTCCGAGAGCACCCAGTCGAGGACGCGGCCCGCCCCGTCCCGCACCACCGTGTAGATGAGGACGTGCTCGCGCAGCTCGTCGAAGAGGCGACGGTAGCGGGCGCCGTCGCGGCCGGGTCCCGGCGCCGCCTCGGCGGTGACGTCGCGCAGCGCGAGGAGCCGGCCGGTACCGCCCTCGAGCGGGACCGCGGTGACGCGCCCCTCCCACCACGCCTCGCGGCCGTTCACGATGCGCGGGCGGCGCGGCAGCTCCCGCCGCTCGCCCGCGGCGAGCGGCTCGCACAGCGCCCGCGTGAGCGCGCGGTCCCAGGGGAGGAGCTCCGCCACCTCGCGCCCGATCGCCTCGTCGGCGAGGTGGCCGGTGACGCGGAGCCACTCCGGGTTGGTGCGGACCACCTTGCCCGCGGCGCTCACGAGGCACAGGCCGACCCCGGCCTGCTCGAAGAGCGCGTCCACGAGTCCGTCCGCTGCGGTGCCCCCATCGCTGCGCACGTCGGAACACCTCCGCTCCAGGTGTAGGGCGGATGATACCCGGGGGGTGGGTCGCCGTCACATTCCGTGCCGTCCCGCGAATCTGGGGCGTGCGCTGATCATGAGACGTGGCGGCTCCGGGCATCGCGCGTGGCAATGCGGCTCGCGGGTCGAGGCGGTCCTGCCGCGGTGATTGGTCACGTCGGCGGCGTGAGATCCCGCCACGGAGAGCGGCGCGCCGCGGGGCCTCGTGGGCGGGGGAGCTCGTGCCCGCGGGCCGCTCGCCCGTGTCCCCGTTTCCCGGCGTGCATCCGTCCGGATCGCTCCTTACGCTCCACCTGCATGAGCGAGGAGAACCTCGAGGCGGGCGGGCTCGACGTGCGGCACGAGGAGCAGGGCGGCCGCGGCGCGTTCTACGTCGAGCAGGGCGGGCGGCGCATGGCGGAGCTCTCGTACGCGCGCGAGGGCGGAGATCGCGCCGTGATCGAGCACACCGAGGTGAACGACGCGCTGCGGGGGCAGGGGGTGGCCCGGAAGCTCGTGGACGCGGCCGTGAGCTGGGCGCGCGCGAGCGGGACGCGCTTCGTGCCGATCTGCCCGTACGCGCGCGCCGTCTTCGATCGTGACGCCTCGCTGCGCGACGTGCTCGTCTGAGTCCTCGCGGACCTCCGCCCGCGAGAGGCTCGTCGAGCAGCGGGCCGCGCGACGTGAAGTCGGTCGCGCGAGACGAGCTCGAGGCCTCCTGGTGCGGATCGCGTGCAGCTGGAGCCGCTCGCGTGGGCCCGCTGTGTCTGTGCGTGACGGGCCCGGCTCGATCGGGGCTTCGTCCCGTGCGCTCGCGCCGCACCACGCCTGGGAGTCCGGAGGCGGCCGCGCGGGGGCTAGATTTCCCCGGTGAACGGGCCGCATCACCTCATGCTGGTCCCGGGCTTCTTCGGGTTCGCGAGCCTCGGCGACTTCGCCTACTTCGGCCACGTCCGCGAGTACCTGTCCGAGATCGGGCCCGCCCTCGGGGTCCGCGGCGAGGTCCGGGTGGTGAGGACGATCCCCACCGCCTCCCTGCGGGTCCGGGCGGCCCGGCTCGTCGAGTCCATCGACGAGCTCCTCGACGAGAAGGGCGGCAGCGTCAGCGTGATCGGCCACTCGAGCGGCGGCCTCGACGCGCGCCTCGTCGTCACGCCCGACGTGTCGCTCCCGTCGCCCGTCGACGTCGAGCGCTGCGCGCGCGCGATCCGCACCGTCGTGACCGTCTCGGCCCCGCACCACGGCACGCCCGTCGCGCACCTCTTCAACAGCCTCCTCGGCCAGCAGCTGCTGCGGCTCCTCTCCGTCCTGACCATCTACGTGATCCGGGCGGGCCGGCTCCCCATCGGCCTCGGGCTGCGCGTCGCCCGGATCCTCCGGCGTCGCGACGCGGCGCCGGGCAGCCTCGTCGACCAGCTCCTGAAGGATCTCCTCGCGGACTTCTCGCGCGATCGCCGCGAGGAGATCGAGTCGTTCTTCGCGAGCCTCGGCAAGGACCAGGACCTGGTGGGCCAGATCACCCCAGGCGCGATGGACGTGTTCAACGCGGCGACGCACGACCGCCCGGGGGTGCGCTACGGCTGCGTGGTGACGCGGGCGCGGCCGCCGGGGATCCGCTCCGCCCTCGGCGCGGGCCTCGACCCCTACGCGCAGACGACGCACGCGGTGTACGTGGCGCTCTACCGCGTCGCCTCCCGCACGCCCGCCGCCCACCAGCCGCGGCTCACCCGCGCCCAGGCCGCCGTCCTGCGCCGCGCGTACGGGTGGCGCACCGACGCGCGCGCGAACGACGGGATGGTCCCGACCCTGAGCCAGGTCCGGGGCGACGTCATCCACGCGGCCTGGGCCGATCACCTCGACGTCATCGGCCACTTCCACCACCCGACGCGCGTGCCGCCGCACTTCGACTGGCTCACGAGCGGCAGCGGCTTCGACCGGCCGCAGTTCGAGCACGTCTGGCGAGAGGTCGCGGCCTACGTGGCCGCCGGGCAGTGAGCGCAGCCCCCGCTTCGTCGTTCAGCGCGCGACCGGCACCGGCGCCTGGGCGGCGCGCGGAGGGAGGCGCGCGCGGAGGTAGAGCCACAGCGGCGCCGCGAGGAGCGCCGCGCCGTAGCCGAGCTTCCCCGCGTCGGACGCGAGGCTGAGGTCTCCCGCCGCGTGCAGCGCCGCGGACAGGGCGAGCCCGCCCGCGAGGGAGCCCCAGGCGCGGCGCGCGTCGCGCGCGAACGCAGCGACGCCGAGGGCGAGGGGGAGCGCGAGCAGCGCGTGCGCGGCCGGGCCGAGCGCCACCCTCGCGAGCGCGACCGGCGAGTCCCAGCCCTGGAGCGTGGTGAGCGCCTCGAGCGCCGCGAACCCGGCCGAGACGCCGACCGCGGCGCCCATCACGCTCCGCGTTCGCCAGCCGCGCTCCACGACGAGCAGCAGCCCCGCGAGCTTCGCGCCCTCCTCCACGAGGCCGATGACCCCCGCGAGGGGCGCGGCGGAGGCGAGCCCGGCGTGGGAGAGCCGCTCCCACTCGAGCCGCACGCCCGCCCCGTCCAGGAGGTCGTAGGCGATCACGGCGAAGCCGAACGCCGCGGCGCCGCCGAACAGGGAGTGAAGTGCCAGACCCCGGATCTCCCCCGCCCGGCGCGCCGCCAGCGAGGCCCAGGCGAGTCCCGACGAGAGGCACGCGACGGCGAGGAGGAGCTCCCACGGCATGGAGCCAAGGTGGGAGCGGGGCGGACGTCCGTGCGAGCCCCCGTGCGGACGCCGGCCCGGAGGGGCACGCGGCCGGCGGTCGCATCGCGCGTAAACGACAGTCCGTGATTCGCGATCCCCCTTCGGTGCCGCGACTCACGCGTTTCGGCCATGTTCCGGAGATCGCGCCGGCGCACGGACCGGGACGTCGCGTGAGTCGCCGCGCAGTTCACGTAGAGTCACAACTATCGCCAGCGATAGTCCACCGGAACTTCGCAGCGTCGCTCGCGCTCAGGGCGGCGTCCCAGTTGCGGTGGGTGAAACATTCCCATTGACGCCTTCTCGCCTCGATCGCGCTCGGCATATGAGTAGGCGCGGGAGGGTCGCTCTCGCGCACGTACCTCGCGCGGGAAGCGCGCGCCGATCGGTTTGAGGCTCCGACGAGGGTGCAGCGGAGAACGCCGCGCAGGCGCGAGCCTGGAGCGTCTCGGGAGCTCCGGAAATCGCGTGTTACGAAGGGTGTACTGGAGGTCACCCCATGTCCGCGCTCGCCCCCGCTGCTCTCGAATCGAACGCCCTCGCCCTGCGCCTGCGCGAGCTCGCCGGAGAGGAACGGAACGTCCAGGTCGACTTTCTCCTGCACCTCGACGAGTTTGATCGGCGCCGCGCCTTCGTCGAGGTCGGCCATGCGTCCCTCTGGGCCTATTGCCTGGAGGCGCTCCACCTGCGGGAAGGCGCCGCCGGCCGGCGCATCCAGGCCATGCGGGTCTTGCGCCGCTTCCCGAGCCTCGAGGCTCCGCTGCGCGATGGGCGCTTGTGCCTATCCACGGTGGCGCTTCTCGGCCAGGTGCTCACCGAGGAGGACGTGGACGACCTCCTCGCTCGCGCCGCCTTCCGGACGCGCGCCGAGGTCGAGCAGCTCGTCGTCTCCATCCAGGCGCGCACCGCTCCGCGCGCTGGCCTCCGCAAGCTGGCCGAGCGCGCGCCCGCCGCGGGAAGCGCAGCGCTGCAGCTCCCGGCTTCCGATGCAGGGCAGGCCGAGACGGCGACCGAGCCCGGCACCGCGAAGCCGACCCTCGAACCGGGACCCGCGGCCGGCGCGCTGCCGGCGCCACCGCCCCCCGTCGCACAGCCGAAGCGCAAGGCCGAGACGCTCGCCGTCTCGGAGAGCCACTGGTCGCTCCGGGTCACCCTCGACCGCGCCTGCAAGGAGGACCTCGAGACGCTCCGGTCGCTTCTGTCGCACAAGGTCCCGGACGGCGACCTCGCGGCGGTGCTCCACGAGGCGATCCGCTGCGCGATCGAAAAGCACGGCAAGCGCAAAGGCGCGGTCGCGCCGGAGCGGAAGACGAAGGAAGCGAAGCAGGCCGGGACGACGAAGGCCGCCGCGACGAAGAAGACCGCGGCGAAGCCGCCGGCTGCGAGGACCACGATCCCGGCGATAGTGCGCCGCGCGGTGTGGACGCGCGATGGCGGGCGCTGCGCGTGGGTCGGCCCGGACGGCTGTCGCTGCAACAGCCGCTGGAGGCTCGAGCTCGACCACATCCAACCCGCCGCCCTCGGGGGACTGTCGACGATCGACAACCTCCGGCTCGCCTGCCGAGCTCCTGACGGATCCCCTCAAATCAGCACACCTGAGCGGCAGCGATACGCTCTCGGAGTGAGTCCCATGGTTCTTCCGCCAGGGCGCCTTCGAGGAGGTCCGGCGCGTGGTCCGCGAGCACAAGTCTGCC
>NZ_JALCZC010000069.1:0-22451 GCF_022690805.1 Anaeromyxobacter sp. SG66 | reverse complement strand
AGCTCGCGCCGTAGGTCGCGCGTGGCGCCACGGGGCGGACGAGCACGTGCCAGCGCAGCGCCTGCGCCGCGAGCCCGCCCACGTTCGCGAGCGCCGCCGCGAGGAGCAGCGCCGGGTCGGCGCCGGCGAGCGCGCGCGCGACGCCCCGGACGTCGGCGTGACGCAGCCCGAGCGTCACGAGGAAGGCCAGGACGGCGAGCCCGCCGAGCCGCGCGGCGAGGCCACCGCCGGCGGCGCGCGGAGATCGCTCGAGCCGGTCGAGCGTCACGAAGCGGAACCCCGCGGCGCGCCAGCGGCGGACGAGCTCGGGGATCGCCTCGGCCGTCTGCTCCCGGCGTCGCGCCGGCGCGGGGTCGCGCTCGCCGGCCGCCTCGCCGGCGCCGTCATGGAGCAGCAGGATCTCGCCGCCGCGCATCCGGGCGCAGGCGCGATCCGCGATCGCCGCGGCGCCCGGCCGCTCCGTGTCCCAGACGCCGCGCGTCCACGCGACGAGCACGAGGCCGCGTCTCCGCAGGGCCCGGCGGAGCAGCGCCGACTTGAAGCCGTGCGGCGCGCGGAAGAACGGCGCCGGCTCGACCCCCGCCGCGCGGATCGCGGCGGCGCCGCGGTCGAGCTCCGCCGCGAGGGTGGCCGGGCCCGCGAGGTGGAGCTTC
Source organism: Anaeromyxobacter sp. SG66 (assembly GCF_022690805.1). NCBI lineage: Bacteria > Pseudomonadati > Myxococcota > Myxococcia > Myxococcales > Anaeromyxobacteraceae > Anaeromyxobacter > Anaeromyxobacter sp. SG66. Next base: position 21,798 of record NZ_JALCZC010000069.1, on the reverse strand, counting down.
ACGTGGCCGTGGCCGTGCTGTGCGACGAGGTGCCCACGCCGGGCCGTCTCGCGCACGAGCTCGGGGGCCGCCTCGGCGGCGCGGCCGAGCACGAAGAAGGTGGCCTTCACGCCGGCGCGGTCGAGGGCGTCGAGCACCGCGCCCGTGTCCGGCCCCGGCCCGTCGTCGAAGGTGAGGGCGACCTCGGGGCGATCGCGGCGCCCGGCGCGCAGGCTCGTCCCGCCGGGATCGAACGTCGGCCACAGCGCGTCGGCGGCGGCCGCGGCGAGCGCGAGGGTGACCGCCGCGAGCCCGAGCCCCGCAAAGGGGCTGCCGCGCACGGCGAGGAGCGCGGCGCCGCCGAGGAGGGCGGCGAGCGCGGCGACGGCGACCGCGAGGAGGGCCTGCTTGCGGAGCGGCATCGGGTCCCTGGAGAATCCTATACGACGGCGCGCGCGATCACCCGAGGTGCCGCTCAGGCCGCGCCGACCGCGCGGTACAGCTCGAGCACCTGGCGCGCCACCCGCGGCCACGCGTACCGCGTCGCGGTGAGCTTGCCGCGCGCACCGTAGGCCGCCGCGAGCGCGCGGTCCGAAGCGAGGCGCGCGAGCGCGCGCGCCCACGCCGCCGGGTCGGCCGGCGGGAGGAGCTCTCCCTCGCGCTCGTGCTGCATGACCTCGCGGAAGCCGGCGATGTCCGACGCCAGGACGGGCTTCCCGGCGCTCATCGCCTCGAGGAGCGTCACCCCGAACGACGCGATGCGGGTGGGCGCGCAGTAGACGTCCGCGGTCGCGTACCAGTCCGGCCGGTCGTCACGGGAGACGCCCGCGAACACGATCTCGTCGCGGAGCTCCGGGGGGACCCGGTCCTCGTAGCGGCCGCGGAGCGGACCGTCCCCGACGACGAGGAGCCGCGCGGGCAAGGAGCGGCGGAGGAGGGCGAACGCCTCGATCATCACGTCGAGGCCGTTGCGCGGCTCGAGCCGCCCCACCCAGAGCACGTTGAGACGCCCGTCGTCGAAGCGTTCGAGCCGCTGGCCCGAGCCGAAGCGCTCCGTGTCCACGCCGTTCGGGATGATGCGGAAGCTGGCGCGCAGCCGCTGCTCGTACGGCCCTGCCGCCGCGTGGGACACCGCGACGGCCGCGTCGAGCCGCTCGAGGTAGCGGCGCTGCCAGAGCTGCGTGAGCGCCCAGGCGCGGCCGGGGCGGAAGTTCGTGTGGAAGGTCCCGACCACCGGGCAGCGCGCGTGGTGGATCGCGAGCCAGGGGAGGACCGGGGTGAGCGGGCAGTGCACGTGCACGACGTCGAACCGCTCGCGCTCGAGCGTCTCGCGCACCGTCCGGGAGAGGCCATAGCCGACGGACACGCGTCCGAAGCCGCCGTTCAGGTAGAGCGGGACGCTCCGCCCCACGCGCAGCACGTCCGGCGCCTCGGCGACGCCCGGGCCGCCGGCGGCGTCGGCCGCGGCGAGATCCGGCATCTCGCTCGTGACGATGCGCGCGACGTGGCCGAGGCGGCGCGCCTCGCGGGCGAAGTGGTGGACGTGCTCCTGAACGCCGCCGATGCTCGGGTAGTAGTACTCGGTGACGATGCCGATTCGCATTCGGGGGCTCAGGCCTGCGAGGCGCGGCGGTCGGTGGGCGGCGTCGGGGCGACCGCGTCGCCCGGGTGCAGCTCGCGGCCGAGCGGGCGCCGGCGCCGGAGGATCGGGAGCATCGCGGCGCCCGCTCCGAGGAAGGCGACGACGTCCATCCACGCGACGCGGGCGACCGCGCGGACGACGCGCGCGCGCGCCCAGCGCCGCGAGCGCGGCGGCGGGGCAGGGGCTCGAGGATCGACGGGTGACATGGTCACCGAGCGTAAGATGTGGCGCTCGCGCCGGCACGTCACGGAGAAGCCGGCCGAGTGGGTTGCGGCCGATCGAGCGGCGTGGCCCCGCCCGAGCGCTCGGGGTCGGGGAGAACGGGGACGGTTCGCGCCCGCGGGCGGGGAGATTCTCCCCGACGAGGGACGCCGCCGCTGCCCGGAGGGGGCGCGCGCTCCTGGGGAGCTGTCCACTGCGTGCGGGAACGCGCGCGCCGGTTGACGCCTGCGACAGTTAGCGTTAAGTCGGGTTCATAAGTTGAACGGAGATTCATCGAATGACCCGCTCCTCAGCTCACCCCCGCCTGCGCGACCGCCTCCGCGAGGAGACCAGCCGCGCCATCCTCGAGGCGGCGGAGCACGAGTTCGCGGGCGAGGGGCTGCACGCCGCGCGCATGGAGCGGATCGCCGCTCGGGCCGGCGTCGCGGTGGGCACCCTCTACAACCACTTCGCGGATCGCGAGGCGCTGCTCGGCGCGCTCGCGCGCTCGCGGCGCGAGCGGCTGCTCGCCCGCGTCGACGCGGCGATCGCGGCCGTGAGGGGCGAGCCGGTCGCGACCCAGCTCCGCGCCTACCTCGAGGCCGTCAGCGAGCACGCGGCGGCCCATGGGCCGTTCCTCACCGTGCTCGTGCAGGCGGGCGAGGGGCCGGCGCGGGCGCGGCCGGCGCGGCTCGGCGACGAGCTCACGGCGCGGGTCGAGGCCGTCGTCCGGCGGGCGATCGCGTCCGGAGAGCTCCGGAAGGACGAGGCCGGCGTGTTCGCGCTCGCCTTCGTGGGCATGGTCCGGATCGTGCTCACCCGCACCATCGAGGAGCACGCACCCTTCGATCGCGCGGCGGCCGCGCTGCTCGAGCTCTTCCTGGAGGGAGCACGCCGGTGAGCACCGCCACGCTCTCCGCGCCGATGGCCGCCGCCCGGCCGGTGCCGAACAAGTGGCTCGTGACCGTCTCGGTGACGTTCGGGACGCTCATGGGCGCGATCGACTCGTCGATCGTGAACGTCGCGCTGCCGCAGATCCGCGGGGCCGTCGGGGCGACGGTCCAGGAGATCACCTGGATCACGACCGGCTTCGTCATCGCGACGGTCATCGTGATGCCCCTCACGGCGTTCCTCGGCCGGCTCTTCGGCCAGAAGCGCGTGTACCTGGCGAGCCTCGTGCTCTTCCTCGCCGGGTCGGCGCTGTGCGGCGTCGCCTCGAGCCTCCCCGAGCTCGTCCTGTTCCGCGCGCTCCAGGGGCTCGGGGCGGGGGCGCTGCAGCCCACCGAGCAGGCCATCCTGCGCCAGACCTTCCCGCCGAAGGAGCAGGGGATGGCGATGGCGCTCTTCGGGATGGCCGTGATGGTCGGCCCGGCGATCGGCCCGACGCTGGGCGGCTACATCGTCGACAACTATCACTGGTCGTGGATCTTCTTCATCAACCTGCCCGTCGGCGCGCTCGGCCTGTTCATGGTCTGGCAGTTCGTGCAGGAGCCGGAGGACATCCGCGCCGCGAACGCCGCCGCGGCGGCCGAGCAGCGGCGGAACCTCGACTGGCTCGGCATCGCGCTCCTCGCCGTCGGCCTCGCCGCCCTGCAGTTCTTCCTCGAGGAGGGCCAGCAGGAGGACTGGTTCCAGTCCGGGCTCATCGTCGCCGCCGCGGCGGTGGCGGTCGTCGGCCTCGCGCTGTTCGTGTGGCGCGAGCTCACCGCGAAGGCCCCCGCCGTGAACCTCCGCCTCTTCAAGGATCCGGTCTTCACCTCCGGGACCCTGATCGGCGCGGTGATGTTCTCGATCCTCATGGCGAGCATGTTCCTCCTGCCGCTCTTCATGCAGGAGCTGCTCGGGTTCACCGCCATGCAGTCGGGGCTCGCGCTCATGCCGCGCGTGCTCGTCATGATGGCGGTGACGCCGATCGTGGGGCGGCTCTACGGCAAGGTGTCGGCGCGGCTCCTCATCGCGATCGGGGTGCTCCTCGTCGCCTACGGCGCCTTCGCGGTGTCGCACGTGACGCTGGCCACCTCCGCCGCGGGCATCACCCACGCGATCCTGGTCCAGGGCGTGGGGTTCAGCTTCCTGTTCGTGCCCCTCACCACGGTCGCGCTGTCGAACGTCCCGCGCATGCGGCTCGCGGACGCGACGGGCCTGAACTCGCTGCTCCGCCAGGTGGGCGCCTCGATGGGCCTCGCGGTGTTCGCGACCTTGCTCTCCCGCTACGGCGTCCACGCGCGCGCCGCCGTCGCGAGCCACCTCACGGTGGACCGGCCGGAGGTGCAGTCGCGCCTCGCGCAGCTCGCGGCGGGGTTCCAGCAGCGCGGCTTCGACCCGGTCGCCGCGCGCGAGGCCGCGCTCCGCGCCCTCGACGGCATCGTCCGGCGGCAGGCGATGGTGCTGTCCTTCGAGAAGGTGCTGCTCCTCACCGGCCTCCTCTTCCTCTGCGTCCTGCCGCTGCTCTTCTTCCTCAAGGCCAGGCGTGGCTCCGGCGAGCCGGTGCACGTCGAGATGGAGATGTAGAAGATGACCCCTTCCGATCCGAAGCTCCACGAGGTCAGGCCGCTCCCCGCGGCGCCTCCCCCGGCGGCCGCCGCGCCCGCTCCGGGGCGATCGCGGCGCCGCGTGATCCTGGGCGGCGCCGCCCTGGCGCTCCTGCTCCTCGGCGGGTTCGCCGGCTGGGAGTACCTGCACCGCGGGGAGGAGGTGACGGACGACGCGCAGGTCGAGGCGGACGTGGTCGCCCTCGCGGCGCGCGTCGGCGGTCCCGTCGCCGAGCTGCTCGTGAAGGACGACGCCCCGGTGAAGGCGGGCCAGCCCATCCTGCGGCTCGACCCCGCCGACTACGAGCTGCGCGTCCGGCAGGCCGAGGCGGAGCTCGCGACCGCGCGCGCCCAGGGTCAGGCCGCCGACGCCCAGGTGGGCGCCGCCCGGGCCACCGTCACCCGCGGGGAGGCCGAGGCGGAGAAGGCCCTGTCGGACCTGCGGCGGGCCGACGAGCTCAAGAAGGGCGAGGCCATCGCGGCGAGCCAGTACGACGCGACGCGCGTGTCGAGCGAGACCGCGCGTGCGGGCGCCGGCGCGAACCGCGCGCAGTACGCCGCAGCGCTCGCGAACGCCGAGCTCGCCCAGGCGCGCGAGAAGAGCGCCGAGGCCGCGCTCGCGCTCGCGAAGCTCCAGCTCGGCTACACGGAGGTCCGCGCTCCCGCCGACGGCGTCGTCTCGCGGCTCGGCGCGCGCGTCGGCCAGATCGTGGCGCCCGGGCAGGTGCTGGGGCAGCTCGTGCCGGATCGCACCTACGTCGTCGCGAACTTCAAGGAGACGCAGACCGGCGCGCTCCGCCCCGGGCAGAAGGTGGAGGTCGAGGTGGACGCCTACTCGGGCCGGACGATCGAGGGGCGAGTCGAGAGCATCTCCGGCGGCACCGGCGCGCGCTTCGCGCTGCTCCCGCCGGACAACGCCTCCGGCAACTTCGTGAAGGTCGTCGAGCGCGTGCCCGTCCGGATCGCCTGGGTGTCTCCTCCGCCGGACCTCTCGCTCCGCGCGGGCCTCTCCGCGGTCGTGACGGTCCACACGCGCTGAGGGGAGGCGGAGGCGGGCGCGGTCGCGTCCGCCGGGGGGCGGGGCCGAGGGTCGGGGTCGGGGTCGAGGAGGTCGGGGTCGAGGGTCGCCGGTCCTACTGCGCCGTGTACCCTCCGTCGATCACCGCGGTCGCCCCGGTGATTCCCGCGGCGCCGTCGCTCGTGAGGAACAGCGCGTACTCGGCCACCTCGCGCGGCGTGAGCAGCCGCCTGAGCGGCACGAGGGGGTAGATGACCTCCTCGAGGACGCGCTCGAGCGGCACGCCGCGCGTGCGGGCGAGGTCCGCGAGCTGGTTGCGGACGAGGGGGGTCTCCACGTAGCCCGGGCAGAGGGCGTTCACGGTGATGCCGTGCGGGGCGCCCTCGAGGGCCGCGACCTTCGTGAGGCCGATGAGGCCGTGCTTCGCGCTGTTGTAGGCGGACTTTCCCGCGAAGCCGACGAGGCCGTTCACCGACGCGACGTTCAGGATCCGGCCGAAGCCCTGGCGCTTCATCACCGGGAAGGCGTGCTTCGTCGCGAGGAACGGCGCGACGAGCATCACGCGCAGGAGCAGCTCGAAGCGCTCGGTGGGGAACTCCTCGATGGGCGCGACGTGCTGCAGCCCCGCGTTGTTCACGAGCACGTCGAGGCGCCCGTCCTCGGCGACCACCTCCTCGAGGACGGCGCTCACCTCCGCCTCGCTCGTCACGTCGCAGGCGACGCCGCGCACCGCGAAGCCGGCCTCGGCGATCGCGCCCGCCGCCGCGGCGGCGGCGGGGCCGTTCAGGTCCGCGAGCGTCACGCGCGCGCCCGCCTGCGCGAGCTGTGTCGCGATCTCGAGCCCGATGCCGCTCGCGGCGCCGGTCACCACCGCGATGCGACCCTGGATCTCCACCGTCATGGCTTCCCTCCGATGAACGAGCGGCGCACCAGCGCGCGCACCTCGCCGACGATGCCGCGCCGGAACGCGAGCACGCACGCGACGAACACCGCGCCGGTGATGACCGTCACCCACGATCCCACGTCGGCGAGGTAGTTCTCGAGGGTGACGACGAGCAGCGCTCCGACCGACGGCCCCAGCACCGTCCCCATGCCGCCGAGCAGCGTCATGAGCACGACCTCGCCGGAGCGGTGCCAGTGGACGTCGGAGAGCGACGCGAACTGGAGCACCACCGCCTTGAGCGACCCTGCGAGGCCCGAGAGGGCGGCCGAGAGGACGAACGCGAGCAGCTTGTAGCGCGCGACGTCGTAGCCGAGCGACAGCGCCCGCGGCTCGTTCTCGCGGATCGCGCGGAGCACGTGGCCGAAGGGCGAGTGGATGGCCCGCTGGATGAGCCAGAAGCCGGCGAGGAACGCCGCGTAGACGAAGTAGTAGGTCGTGATCGGCCCGTCGAGCGCGAGGACGCCGAGCGCCTTGCCGCGGGGGATCCCCTGCAGCCCGTCCTCGCCCCCGGTCCAGGGCAGCTGGACGACGAGGAAGTAGACGAGCTGCGCGAAGCCGAGCGTGATCATCGCGAAGTAGATCCCGGAGCGTCGGATCGCCAGCGCGCCGAACACGAGCCCGAGCAGGGTCGCGACCGCGGTGCCCGCGAGGACGCCGAGCTCCGTCGGCAGCCCCCAGGTGCGCAGCGTGATCCCCGTGACGTAGGCCGCGGAGCCGAGGAACGCCGCGTGGCCGAAGGAGAGGAGCCCGGCGTAGCCGAGCAGGAGGTTGAACGCGCTCGCGAACAGAGCGAGGCAGAGCACGTTCATCGCGAAGACCGGGTAGACGAGGTACGGCGCGGCGAGGCCCACGAGCACCATCGCCGCCCACGCCCAGGCCCGCAGCGCGCGGCCGCTCATCGCTGCCTCCCGAACAGCCCGGCCGGGCGGACGAGCAGGACGAGCGCCATCACCACGAACACGACCACGCTCGAGGCCTCCGGGTAGAGGTAGCGCGTGAGCCCCTCCACGAGCCCGATGCCGATGCCGGTGAAGATCGAGCCCGCGATGGAGCCCATGCCGCCGATCACGACCACCGCGAACACCACCATGATGACCGAGCTCCCCATGAGCGGGGTCACCTGGTAGACCGGCGCCGCCATCACCCCGGCGAAGGCCGCGAGCGCCACGCCGAAGCCGTAGGTGAGCGTGAACATGAGCGGCACGTTGACGCCGAAGGCCTGCAGGAGCCTCGGGTTCTCCGTGCCCGCCCGCAGGTACGCGCCGAGCTTGGTCCGCTCGATGACGAACCAGCTCGCCGCGCACACGACGACGGACACGACCACCACCCAGGCCCGGTAGAGGGGCAGGTACATGAACCCGAGGTTCACGCCGCCCCGGAGGGCGGCGGGCACCGGGTAGGTGCTCCCGGAGTTCCCGTAGGCCTGGTGGAACAGGCCCTCGGCGATGAGCGTGAGGCCGAAGGTGAGGAGGAGGCCGTACAGGTTGTCGAGCCCGTACAGCCTCCGCAGGAGCAGCCGCTCCACGGCGACGCCCACGAGGCCCATCGCCGCGGGCACGAGCAGGAGCGCCCAGAAGTAGCCGACCCCGAGGTACGTCGCCGCCATCCACGCGGCGAAGGCGCCCATCATGTACTGCGCGCCGTGCGCGAAGTTCACGACGTTGAGCAGCCCGAAGATGATCGCGAGCCCCAGCGACAGGAGCGCGTAGAACGACCCGTTGATGAGGCCGACGAGGAGCTGCCCGAAGAGCGCCTGCATCGCGCGACGCTACTTCTTCATCACCGCGGGCGAGGCGGACTTCGCGAGCGGGCAGGCCTGCTGCTCGACGGTCGGGAACGCCTCGGCGGCCGGGATCGTCTTCACGATCTCGTAGTAGTCCCAAGGCTTCTTGGACGCGCCCGGCGCCTTCACGCGGGCGAGGTACATGTCGTGGCGGAGGAGCCCGTCGGGCCCGATGCGCGCGTTCTTCGCGAAGAAGTCGTTCACCGGCGTGGCCTTCATCTTCGCCATCACCGCGTCCGCGTCGTCGGTGCCCGCCGCCTGCACCGCCTTCAGGTAGTGCATGACCGACGAGTACACGCCCGCCTGGACCATGGTCGGCATCTTCTTGTGCTTAGCGAAGAAGCGCTCCGACCACTTGCGCGTCTCGTCGTTCATGTCCCAGTAGAACGCGGTGGTGAGGTACATGCCCTTCGCGGTGTCGAGCCCGAGGCTGTGGACGTCGGTGATGAAGACGAGCAGGCCCGCGAGGCTCTGCTTGGGCGTGACGCCGAACTCGTTCGCCTGCTTGATGCAGTTCACGGTGTCGGCGCCGGCGTTCGCGAGGCCGACGATCTTCGCGCCGGACGACTGCGCCTGCAGCAGGTAGCTCGAGAAGTCGGTCGTGCCCGGCGAGGGGTGCCGGGCGAACCCGAGCACCTTGCCGCCCGCGGCCTTCACCACCTTCGTGGTGTCCTCCTCGAGCGAGCGGCCGAAGATGTAGTCGGCCGTGACGAAGTACCAGGTGTCGCCGCCCTGGCGCACCACCTCGCGCCCCGTGCCGTTCGCGAGCGCCCAGTTGTTGTACGTCCAGTGGACGTTGTAGGCGGTGCACTTCTCGCCGGTGAACGCGGTCGTGCCCGGGCCGGAGAGCAGGGTGATGCGCTTCTTCTCCGCGGCGACGGGCATGACCGCGCCCGCCGTGGACGACGAGACCAGGTCGGCGATCACGTCCACCTGCTCCTGGTCGAACCACTTGCGGGCGGTGTTGGAGGCGACGTCCGCCTTGAGCTGGTGGTCGGCCGAGACGAGCTGGACGGGCTTGCCGAGGACCTTGCCGCCGAAGTCCTCGATGGCCATCCGCGCGGCGAGCACGGAGCCCGGGCCGGCGAGGTCGGAGTAGTAGCCCGTCATGTCGGTGAGGACGCCGATCTTGACGACGCCGTCCGAGACCTTGTCGGCGGCGAGGGTGGGCGCCGCGAGCAGCGCGGCGAGGCAGCAGGCGACTCGGGGGATCCGGCTCATGTGCCCTCCTTCGTGGTTGGGCGGCGCTAGACGCCCAGGAAGCGGTGCAGCGACTCCAGCTTTCCCGGGAGCTCGTCCCGGGTGATCGTGTCCACCACGCGCCCGCGCTCGAGCAGCACGTGACGGTCCGCGAGCGGGGCGACGAAGCGGAAGTTCTGCTCGACCAGGATCACCGTGAACCCGCGGTCGCGGAGCGCGCGCACGGCGCGCCCGAGGGCCTGCACGATGACGGGCGCGAGCCCCTCGGTGATCTCGTCGAGGAGGAGCAGCCGCGCCCCGGTCCGGAGGATCCGGGCCATCGCGAGCATCTGCTGCTCTCCGCCGGAGAGCCGCGAGCCGGGGCTCCTCCGGCGCTCCCGGAGGTTCGGGAACATCTCGTAGATCTCCTCGAGCGACATGCCCCCCGAGCGGACGACCGGCGGGAGCGTCAGGTTCTCCTCCGCCGTGAGGCTCGCGAAGATGCCGCGCTCCTCGGGGCAGAACCCGAGGCCGAGCTGGACGATGCGGTGGGTCGGCAGCCCGATGGTCTCGTGCCCGCTCACCATGATCGAGCCCGTGCGCCGCCCCACGAGCCCCAGGATGGCCTTGAGGGTGGTCGTGCGCCCGGAGCCGTTCCTGCCGAGGAGCGTGACGAGCTCGCCCGCGCTCACGGCGAAGTCGACGCCGTGCAGCACGTGGGACTCTCCGTAGAACGCGTGGAGGCCCGCGAGGCGCAGGAGCTCGGGGCGCGCGGGCTCGATCACGGGGTCGCTCCGATGTACGCCTCGAGGACGGCGGGATCGCGCGAGACCTCGTCGTAGCTCCCCTCCGCGAGCACCGCGCCGCGCGCGAGCACCGTCACGCGCCGCGCGAGGTCCTGCACCACCGAGAGGTTGTGCTCGACGAGCAGCACCGTCCGACCGGCCGCGACGCGCCGGATGAGCGCGACCACGCGGCCCACGTCCTCGTGGCCCATCCCCTGGGTCGGCTCGTCGAGGAGCAGCAGCTCCGGATCGAGGGCGAGCGTGGTCGCGAGTTCGAGGGCGCGCTTGCGCCCGTAGGGCAGCTCGACCGCGACGGTGTCGCGGTCGGCCTCGAGCCCGACCGCCGCGAGGAGCTCGACGGCGCGCGCCTCGAGCGCGTCCAGCGTCCGCTCCGAGCGCCAGAAGTGGAAGGAGGTGCCGAGCGGACGCTGCAGCGCGACGCGCACGTTCTCGAGGGCGGTGAGCGCCGGGAACACCGCGGACATCTGGAAGGACCGGACGATGCCGCGCCGCGCCACCTCGGCGGGCCGCGCGTGCGTGACGTCGTCCCCCTTGAACAGGATCGCGCCGCGCGTCGCAGGGAGGAACCGGGTGAGGAGGTTGAAGACCGTCGTCTTGCCCGCACCGTTCGGGCCGATGAGCGCGTGGATGCTGCCGCGCGCGACGCGCAGCGACACGCCGTTCACGGCGACGAAGCCGGCGAACTCCTTCACGAGGTCGCGCGTCTCGAGGATCGTCTCCTCGGGCATCCGGCCTCCGGCGTGGAACCCAGGTGGAGAGCGAACCTTTACAGCTTGTGGGGTGCGCCGAAACGCCCCAGGGGGAGGGGAGGGTTCTCGATGGCCGCAGGAAGGAGGTCCGCGCGCGGCCCGGCGACGCGGCGCGTCTAGAGCAGTCGCGCAGCAGCCTCTCCGGCGATCCCGCTCGAGAAAAAACGCGCGGGCCCGGAGGCCCGCGCGCGATGCACGCCGTCCTGTGAAGGTCGGGCCGGCAGCAGCCGGCCCGACCGCGCCGTCAGGGCACGACGGGGTAGCAGAGCGTGGCGCCGGTCGTGCCGAACGACGCCGACACCGACTTCGCCGCCGTCATCGTGACGGTGCACGTCCCCGTCCCGATGCACCCTCCGCCCGACCAGCCCGCGAAGGTGTCGCAGGTGGAGCTGGGCGAGGCGGAGAGCGTCACCGTGGTGCCGGTGTCGATCGCCGCCGTGCAGCCGTCGGGCGAGCCCGACGTGCACGCGATGCCGGGCCCGCTCACCGTGCCGTGCCCCAGCCCCGTGGGCGTCACGGTGAGCGTGAACGTGGCGGGCTGGAACGTCGCGGTCACGGTCTTCGCGCTCGTCATGGTGACGGAGCAGCTCGCGCCGTCGACGGCCGTGCAGCCCGACCAGCTCTTGAAGATCGAGCCGGGGGCGGCCGCGGCGAGGAGCGTGACGGTCGCGCCGTTCGCGACGGTCGTCGAGCACCCCGTCGTCGCGCCGGGGGCGCAGGAGATCCCCGGCCCGCTCACGGTTCCGCTCGCGCCGTACGTCCCCGTGACGGTGACGGTGAGCGGGTACTCGCTCGGCATGAACGACGCGGTCACCGTCTTCGCGGCCGCCATGGTGACCGTGCAGCTCGTGCCGCTCACGGAGGTGCAGTTCGCCCAGCTCTTGAAGAGCGAGCCGGCGGCGGGCTCGGCGACGAGCGTGATCGTGTCGCCGTTCGCGACCGAGGTGGTGCAGCCGGTCGTCGCGCCGGGCGTGCAGCTGATGCCCGGGCCGCTCACCGACCCGCTCGCGCCCGACGTGCCGGTGATGGAGACCGTGAGCGGGAACTCGCTCGGCTGGAACGTCGCCGTCACCGTCTTCGCGGCCGTCATGGTGACGTTGCAGCTCGTGCCGCTCACGGAGGTGCAGTTCGTCCAGCTCTTGAAGATCGAGCCGGCGGCGGGCTCCGCGACGAGGGTGATCGTGGTCCCCGTCGCGACCGAGGTGGAGCAGCCCGTCGTCGCGCCCGGCGTGCAGGTGATGCCCGGGCCGCTGACGCTGCCGCTCGAGCCGTACATGTTCGAGATGGAGACGGTGAGCGGGTACTCGCTCGGCTGGAACGTCGCGGTCGCGGTCTTCGCGCTCGTCATGGAGACCGAGCAGGTCGCGCCGTCGACGCTCGTGCACCCGGCCCAGCTCTTGAAGATGGAGCCGGCGGCGGGCTCGGCGACGAGCGTGACGGTGGCGCCGTTGGCCACCATCGTCGAGCAGCCATCCGTCGCGCCAGGCTGGCACGCGATGCCAGGACCGCTCACGGAGCCGCTCGCGCCCGAGACGCCCGAGACCGCGACCGAGAGCTTGTACTGGGCCGGCTCGAAGTAGGCCGTGGCGGTCTTGGCGCTCGTCATGGTGACGGTGCAGGTGGCGCCGTCCGAGGTGGCGCACCCGCTCCACCGCCTGAAGATCGAGCTCGCGTCGGGCGTGGCGGTGAGCGTCACCGTCGCGCCGTTCGCGATCATGGCGGAGCAGCCGTCCGTGGATCCCGTGGTGCAGGCGAGCCCGGCGCCCGTGACGGTGCCGCCGGCGTTCGTCCCGGACGTCGTCACGGTGAGCTTGTACTGGGCGGGCTCGAAGTAGGCCGTGGCGGTCTTGGCGCCCGTCATGGTGACGGTGCAGGTGGCGCCGTCGTAGGTCGTGCACCCGCTCCAGCGCTTGAACACGGACGTCGCGTCGGGCGCCGCCGTGAGGATGACGGTGTCGCCGTTCCCGACGATGGCCGAGCAGCCCGCCGTGGAGCCCGTCGTGCAGCTCAGCCCGGGGCCCGTGACCGTCCCGCCCGCGCCGCCGGAGCCGGAGGTCGTGACGGTGAGGGGATACGTGCTCGGCTGGATCACCGCGTTCACGTTCTTCGCGGAGGAGACGGTGACGGAGCACGTGTTGCCGGACGAGCTCGTGCACCCGCTCCAGCTCTTGAACACCGAGCTCGCGTCGGGCGTGGCGGTCAGGGTCAGCACCGTGGACGGCGTCGTGTTGGCCACCACCGCGGAGCAGCCGGTGGTGGAGCCCGTGGTGCAGGAGATGCCCTCACCGGTGATGGTGCCGACGCCGCCGCCGGAGCTGCTCACCTTCACCGTGTAGGTCGAGGGCTGGAAGCTGGCGGTCACCGTCTTCGCGGCGCTCATCGTGAGCGTGCAGTCGCCGAGACCCGTGCACCCGCCGGTCCAGCCCTTGAACACGGCGTCCGTGCCCGGCGCGGCGCGCAGGGTGACGGAGTCACCGCTCGCCACGAGCGCGGTGCAGCCCGTGGTGGAGCCGGTGGTGCACGCGATCGTGCCCGTCCCCACGGGACCGGTGGCGCCGCCGCTCACCGTGCCGGTCGCTCCGCCGATGTTGGACACGGTGAGCTTGTAGCCCGGGACGAACGTCGCGGTGACCGACTGCGCGGCGCTCATCGGGACGACGCAGGTCCCCGTCCCCGAGCAGGCGCCGGACCAGCCCGCGAACACGGAGGTGGCGCTGGGCGTGGCGGAGAGCGTCACGACCGTGCCCTCGACGAGGTCCGCCGCGCAGGTCGCGCCGCAGGCGATGCCGGCCGGATCCGAGGTGACGTCCCCGGTCCCGGCCCCCGCCCGCGTGACGGTGAGCGCGTACAGCGGAGAGAACTTCGCGATGGCGAGGCGAGACTCGTCCACCGTCAGCGTGCAGGGCCCGAGCCCCGCCTCGGCGCAGGCGCCGGACCACCCGACGAACGCCGAGCCGGCCGCCGCCGAGGGCGTGAGGGTGACCACCGTGGGCGCGTCGAACATCGCGGCGCAGGTCGCGCCGCAGTCGACGCCCGCCGGCTCGGAGACGACGGACCCCGAGCCGTTCCCGATGAGCGAGGCCGTGAGCTCCGCGCGGACCGTGATCGCCTGCGTCCGGACGCGCGAGACGGTGGTGAGGGGGTCGACGGCCAGCAGGGCGTCGAACGCGACGAGCACGCGGCCCGCGCGGTCGGAGGAGACGGAGGTCGTGACCCCACCCGTGCCCGTCCCGACGAGGAAGCCCGAGGGGTCGATCACCGCGCCTGCGCTCGTGACGCGAGCCGCGTAGACGTCGAACGCGGTGCCGCTGCGGCGATCGTGCCACGCGACCACGTAGTACGCCCCCTCGAAGCCGACGTCCGGCGTCTGCTGTGCGTCCGCCGCGGCGGCGATCGCGAGGCCGGACGCGTCGAGCACTTGGCCGGACGCGCTGACGCGGCTGCCGAACACGTCGCTCGTCCCCGAGCGCGTGTCGTTCCAGGCCACGAGGAAGCCGCTCCCGTCCGAGGCGATCGCCGGGCGGCCCTGGCTGCTGCCCGCCAGCGAGATCGGCAGGCCGTCGGGGTCCGTCACGGTGGAACCGGCCACGCGCGCGCCGTACACGTCAGGTCTACCCGCGCGGCCGTCGCGCCACGCCACGAGGCAGGTGCCGGTCGCGCACGCGACGGCGGGCTGCGTCTGGTGCAGCGGCGCCCCGGAGATGACGAGGTCCGTGGCGAGGACCGTGCCGTCCGGTGCGACGCGCGCGCCGCGCACGTCGCCGAAGCCGGTCCGGCGGTCCTCCCAGACCACGAGGTAGCTCGTGCCGTCGAAGGCCACCGCGGGCTCGACCTGATGATCGAGCGCGGTGCTGATCGGGATGCCGCCCGGATCCAGGACCGTTCCGTCCGGCGTGACGCGCGCGCCGTAGACGTCGCGCCCGGTGGCGCCGCGCGAGTCCTGCCAGACCACGAGGTAGTTCGCCCCGTCGAACGCCACGCTCGCCTCGACCTGGTCGCCGGCGGCCGCGGAGATGACGATCGGCGCGGAGCCGAGCACGACGCCGGCCTTGCTCACCCGCGCGCCGTACAGATCCTGGCCGGTGCCGCCCCGCGCGTCGGACCAGACCACGAGGTGGTTCGTCCCGTCGGACGCGGCGGCGGGCGCGGCCTGGGAGCCGGTGGGAGGCGGGAACACGTCCGCGCCCGTCTGGTTCACCACGGCGAAATCGGTCGATTCCAGCGCGGCGGGTGCCGGGTCGCCCGCGCCGTTGCACGCGAGCAGCGCGACCACCCACAGCAGCGACAGCAGCGAGAGCTTCCCCCTCATGACGCACTCCTCCCTTTCGGAGCGCCGACCGAGATCCCCGGTTTGGGTGATCCCTTGTCGGTGACGGCGCACCCTAAGTGGACAATTCACGACATGTCCTGATCCCGAACGGGGTGAGTCTAGCGTGACCTGCGACCGTAAGGGAAGAGTGCCGGGTCGCCGCGTGGTTGCTGAGAGGCAAATCCGCGTGGGTGATATCGCCCAGCAACCTTTAGTGAACGCCGGGAGCGTCCGGATCCGCACGAGAACGGGCCGACGCGCGCGTCACGCCGCGGCGCCGCGGCGGGCCGCTCCGGGGACGTGGATTCACGCTGGGTGATTTACACCGAACGTCTCGAGCGCGCAGGCCGGACGGCCGCGCGAGGTTCACGCGTCGCGAAGCTCGGACCTAGACGGAGAACGCCTCGTCGATGCGCCGCAGCACCTCGGGCGCGAGCTTCACGCCGGACGCCCTCGCGTTCTCCGTCACCTGCTCGGGCCGCGAGGCGCCGATGATCGCGGACGAGACCTCCCGACGTCGGAGCACCCACGCGAGCGCGAGCTGGGAGAGCGTGATCCCGAGCTCGGCCGCGATCGGCCGGAGCCGCTGCACGCCCTCCAGGACGCGGTCGTCGAGCCGCCGCTGGATGAAGGTGCCCATCGTCGCGCTCGCCGCGCGCGAGCCGGGGGGGACGGCGGCGCCGGGCGCGTACTTCCCGGTGAGGATCCCCTGCGCGAGCGGGGACCAGACGATCTGGCCGATCCCGTTCGCCGCGCACAGCGGGAAGATCTCCGCCTCCGGCTCGCGCCAGAGGATCGAGTACTGCGGCTGGCTCGACACGAAGCGCTCGCCGGGGAGCGCCAGCGCCGCGCGGACCTGGTCCGCGCTCCACTCCGAGAACCCCAGGTAGCGGGTCTTGCCCTGCCGCACCGCCTCGGTGAGCGCCGCCATCGTCTCCTCGAGCGGGGTCTCCGGGTCGTAGCGGTGGCACTGGTACAGGTCGACGTGGTCGAGGCGGAGGCGCCGGAGCGAGGCGTCGAGCTGCTTGCGGATCTGCGCGGCGGACAGGCCGCGGTCCGTCTCGGACATGGGAAAGTAGAGCTTCGTCGCGAGGACGTAGGAGTCGCGCGGCACGCCCCGGAGCACCTCCCCGAGGAGCTCCTCCGCCCGCCCGCCGGAGTAGACGTTGGCGGTGTCGATGAAGTTGATGCCCGCCTCGAAGGCGGCGCGGACGCAGCCCTCCGCCTCCGCGCGCGCCACGCCGCCGCCGTAGGTGAGCCACGAGCCGAGCGAGATCTCCGACACGACGAGGTCGCTGTTGCCGAGCTTGCGGTACTCCATCGGTTCCCCTCCGTTGCCGGGCGGCTCCTGCGCGGGCGCCCACGCGGGCGCGGCGCAGAGCGTTCCGAGCCATGAATACGACGCGGAGCGGGCCGACGCACGCATCGTGACCGCGAGGCCCGCGACCCGATGGAGCGGCGAGCCTCCGCGCCTTGACGCGCCGCCCGCCCGCCGCTAGACGAGCGGGTGCATGTCGTCCATCGCCTGCCATCGCCCGCGCCCTTCCGCGCACCCGCAGCCGCGGCGGCAGGTGGCCCCGCGCGCGCCGGGCTCGGCGCGCGCTCGCGAGACGGCCTGCCTCCTCGCCCGCGCCTCGCGCTCCCCGCTGTAGCGAGGGCGAGGCGCCACCCCGGCAGCGTCCCCCGACCGGCGCGTCACGCGCCGGATCCAAGCCACCCCCCGTCGCCCCCGCGCTGGCCGCGCGGGCGACCTCCGAAGGAGCCGTCATGTCCGCGCCCGTCCGCAAGCCCATCCACGTCCTCCGCGCCGATCTCGACCGCCTGCGCGCGCTCGTCGACCAGCACCTCGCGAGCCGCGACGCCGCCGCCGCCGAGCAGCTCGACGCCGAGCTCGACCGCGCGATCCCGGTGGAGGTCGCGCCGCCCGACGTCGTCACGCTCGACGCGCGCGTCGCGTTCGTGGACGAGGCGACGGGGGTGCGTCGCGAGGTCGTGCTCGTCTACCCGCGGGACGCCGACGCCTCCTCGGGCCGCATCTCGGTGCTCGCGCCCATCGGCGCGGCCCTGCTCGGGCTCGCCGTCGGCGACGACATCGCCTGGCCACTGCCGGACGGGCGCGTCGCGCGGCTCCGCATCCTCTCGGTCGCGCAGCCCGCCCAGGCGTCAGCGGCTCCCGCCTCGGCCTGAGCCCTCCGGCGGGTCGCCGATCTGCGCGCGGTACGCGTCGCCGCCGAGCGTGCGATCGAGGATCGGGAAGAGGACGTGCTCCTCGAGCTCGAAGTGCGCGAGCACGACCCCGAGCAGGCGATCCGCGTGCCGGACGAAGGCGCGCGGGTCGCCACCCGCCCGCCGCGCGAGCTCCGCGCTCCAGCGGTGGATGATGTCGTGCTCGTAGCGCATCGACGCGCTGAACGCGGCGGGGCCCTCGCAGGCGTACTTGTCCACGACGGGGTGCAGGGTGCGCTCCTCCCAGGCGAGGTGCGGCCTGAGGCACGCGTCGAGCGCGCTCACGACGGCGCGCATCTCGGCGACGGCGGCGTCCACCTCCAGGCCGGCGAGCGCGCCGACGCGATGGTCTATCGCCGCCAGGGTCTCGCGCAGGCGGGCGCGCTGCGCGCGGAGCGGAGCGGTGACCGCCGGGGGCGACGTGCTCAGCACCGGGCTCCCCGCGCCGCGACGAACCGCGGCATGAGGACGTGGTTCTCGAGGTGGACGTGGCGGAGCACGTCGCCCTCGAGCGCCTCGAGCTCGCTCATGAGGACCCGATAGGAGGAGCAGGCCCACTCCGGCGTCGCGTACCCGTCGGCGAGCGCCCGCATCCGCGCGAGCAGCGTCCCGACCGCGACGTGCTCCTCGTACATGCGCTCGAGCTCGCGGCGGACGAGCGCCGGGTCCGGGCTGCGCGACATGAGCGCCGGGAAGAGCACCTGCTCCTCGTCGTCGAGGTGCGGCTCGAGGGCGTCCGCCAGCTCCGCGAAGGTGAGGCGAAGCTCCTCGAGCTTCTCGTTCCTCGGCCCGTGGACGCGGGCGACCTTGTCCGCGAGGGGGGCGATGAACGGGATCGCCCGCCTCAGGTAGGCGTGGTGGTGCGAGACGATGTGAGCCACGAGCGCGGGGACCGGGAGCGAGCGGGGGTCCGCCTCGAGCGAGGCCTCGCCGCTCGCCGGGAGGGCTGCCTCGAGCTCCGCGAACACCGCGTCGGGGTCGAGCTCCCGGCCCGCGCAGGCCTCCGGGAGGGTGACGTTCCCGTGGCAGCAGAAGTCGATCTGGTGCTTCTGGAAGACGCGGGCGGCGACGGCGTGGTCGGCGACGATCTGGGCGACGGTGGCGCTGCGGTCGAGGTGGGGCATTTCGGTCGTGTTTCCTTTCGGGGCTCCCGAGGAGCACGCGGCGTGCCGCGCGGGAACGCTCGCCGATCGCGCGGTTGTGGGGCGTCGCGGGCGCCGTTAAGCACCGGATTGGAACACCATGGAACGCTCCCTGCCGCCGCTCCACGTGCACGACGCCTGCGAGGTCTGCGGGCTCGACACCGTCGTCCCGCGCATCGCGCGCACGGCCCACCTCGTCGCCGAGGGTCCCGCCATGCAGGCGGCCCTCCGTCGCGCCCACGACTTCGCGGACTCCGACGCGCCGGTGGTGGTGCTCGGCGAGAGCGGCACCGGGAAGGAGGTCGTCGCGCGCGCCCTCCACGCCGCGAGCCCGCGCGGCGCCCGGCCGTTCGTGCCGGTGAACGTGGCGGCCCTTCCGGCGGAGCTGCTCGAGTCGGAGCTGTTCGGGCACGTGCGCGGCGCGTTCACCGGCGCGACCGCCGAGAAGGAGGGGCTCTTCGAGGCGGCCGACGGTGGGACGCTCTTCCTCGACGAGATCGCCGAGATGCCGCTCGTCCTCCAGGCCAAGCTCCTGCGGGCGCTCGAGGACGGCGAGATCCGGCGCGTGGGCGACACGCGCGCGTTCGGGGTGGACGTCCGGATCGTCTGCGCGACGCACCGCGACCTCCCCCAGCGCGTGGCGGAGGGCCGCTTCCGCGAGGATCTCTACTACCGCCTCAAGGTGCTCGTGCTCCGGCTGCCCCCCCTGCGCGAGCGGCGCGAGGACGTCCTCCCCCTCGCGCGCCAGTTCCTCTCGGCGGAGCGGCGCCCTCCCGCGGGCCTCGCGCCGGACGCCGAGCGGCTGCTCCTCGCCTACGCGTGGCCTGGCAACGTCCGCGAGCTCCAGAACGTGATGCGCCACGCGGCGGTGCTCGCCCGCGGCGGCGAGATCCGGCCCGAGCACCTGCCCGAGGAGCTCCTGCGCCCCGCCGCCCGCGCGGAGTCGCCGGCGCGCACGCTCGCCGAGGTCGAGCGCGAGCACGTGCTGCGGGTCCTCGAGGCGTGCGGCGGCTCTCAGGTCGAGGCGGCGCGCGCGCTCGGCATCGGCCGGAACACGCTCTGGCGGAAGCTGCGGGCGTACCGCGAGGGCGAGCGGTAGAGGCCGAGGGCCCGCCTGCCTTGACGGCGGGCCGGGACTCGCTCATGTTGCGCGGCCCATGCCCGTCCTCGGTGGTGCCGTCACGTTCGCCCGGTTCCGGTGGGAGCCGGGCAAGAAGCCTCCCTCAGACACCCGGCGCTGGCTCGCGAAGGGGCTCGCCTCGGGCGCCTTCGAGCCGCTCGATCCCGCCAAGGGCGACGAGGAGCGCGCCGCAGGCTTCGTGGAGCTGGAGGATCAGGACGCGACCTCCTTCGCCTCGATCATCCAGGGCGAGTACGCGCTCTTCGCCTTCCGCGTCGACACGCTCAAGGTGCCGGCCGCGGCGCTGCGCGTCGAGCTGGAGCGCTGGCGCGTGGCGTTCGAGAAGGAGCACGGCCGCCCGCCGGCGAAGCGCGAGAAGGCCGAGCGCAAGGAGGCGGTGCGCCACCTGCTCCGCCAGCGCGCGACCCCCAGCTCGCACGTCCACGACGTCAGCCTGAACCTGAAGGCCGGCCAGGTGCAGATCTGGGCCGCCTCCCGCAAGGCGGTGGACGAGGTCGTGGCCGCGCTCGAGACCGCCCTCGAGGTGAAGCTCGCGCCGCTCACCCCGGCCGCGCTCGCCGCCAGGGCAGGGACCCCGGACGCCGCGCTCGCGCCGACGCCGGAGCTCGTGGGCCTCGAGTCGTCGCGGCGGGAGGTGAGCGATGTCGAGGCGTGAGCAGGCGCGGACCGACGCGGCCTTCCAGCGCGGCGCCGCGGGCGTGGACGGGCTCCCCACCGAGGAGGAGCGCCGCGACGAGGCCGAGGTCGAGAAGGACAAGGCGCGCGAGCAGCTCCTGCGCGGCCGCACGTACCTCGGGCGCGAGCTGCTGACGTGGCTCCTGTGGCGCTCGGAGTCGACGGAGCCCGTGATCGAGCTCGACGGGGCGGGGGTGACGGTCGTCTTCGTCGGCCGGCTCACGCTCCGCGGCATCGCGGGCGACGTGACCGAGCTCGTGGCGCGGGGCGCGCTCGCGCCGTACTCGGCCCAGGTTCGCCGCGCGCTCGACGCCGGCCTGCTCGTGCACCAGGCGCGCGTGCGGCTCGAGCACGCGGAGCGGGTGTACGAGGCGACGCTCGACGCCGAGTTCCTGGACGTGCGCGCCGCGAAGCTGCCCGAGCTCCTCACCGAGGAGGAGGACGATCGGCTGCTCGAGCGGCTCGAGCTCGCCGAGCGGCTCTCCGCGATCGTGGACGCGCTCACCGGCGCCTTCCTGGACGTCCGCACGAGCCGCACCTGGCGCAAGCGGGTTGCGACACTCAAGACGTGGATGCGCGCGGGCGAGGAGGCCTAGCCTCGCCTAGAGCCGTCGCCGGTCGAAGCGGTTCGCCGACGCCCCATCGGCAAGAAGACGAGCTCGCTGCCGAAACTTTTCACGCGATGACGGCTCGCATCGCCTGTGAAAAGACATCCGCTCACGTGGAAGGGGCTCGCCCTCGCGGCGCTCGCCGCGCTCGCGGCGCTCCCCGCCGGCGCCGCCGGGGCATCGCCCGTCACCATCCAGGAGGCGATCCGCGCCGCCTGGCAGGAGAACGCCGGCCTCAAGGCCTCGTCCGCCCAGGTGGAGGCCGCGCGCGCGGAGGCGGCGCGCGCCCGCGCCGGACACCTCCCGACGCTCTCGCTCTCCGGCCGCGGCGTCCGCACCGACGAGCCGATGATGGCCTTCGGGCTGAAGCTCGACCAGGCTCGCATCGGCCAGGCGGACTTCGATCCCGCGCGGCTCAACCACCCCGACGCGGTGGGGGGCTGGGGGGCGAGCGCCGCCCTCAACCTCCCGGTCTTCACCGGGGGCCGCGTGGCGGCGGGCTCGCGCGCCGCCGGCGCCATGGCCGGCGCCGAGGCGGCGAGCCACGAGCGCCGCCGCCTCGAGACCGCCGCCGCCGTCGTGGAGGCCTACTTCGGCGCGCAGGTCGCGGAGGAGGGCGTCCGCTACGCCGAGGACCTCCTCGCGCAGGCGAAGGAGACCGAGCGCTTCGTGCGCCAGCGGAACGCGCAGGGGCTCGCGCTCGACGCGGACCTCGCCCGCGCCTCCGCGTTCCGCGCCCAGGCGGAGGCCGAGCGCGCCGCCGCGCTCCAGCGTCGCGCCTCCGCCCGCTCCGGGCTCGCGCTCGTGGCCGGCGACGCGGTCGGGACGGCCGAGCTCGCGACCCCCGTCGCGGCCCTGCCGCCGCT
>NZ_JALCZC010000068.1:0-22748 GCF_022690805.1 Anaeromyxobacter sp. SG66 | reverse complement strand
CGAGCCGGCGCGCGCCATGCTCGACGTCCTCGCGGCGGCGGGCGCGCCGCGCGTCACCGCCGTGCACGCCGCGGCCGAGGAGACCGGCCTCGCCGCGGCGGCGTTCGACCTCGTGGTCCTCGCGGACGCCCTGCAGTGGGTCGATCCCACGCGCGGCGCGCGCGAGGCCGCGCGGCTCCTAGCCCCGGCGGGCGTCCTCGCGGTGGTGACCCCGCGGCTCGCGGACACCCCGTTCCTCGCCGCGCTCACGGAGCGGATCGCCGCCGCGAACTTCAAGGCCCGGCCGGCGGCGCCGCCCGTCGGCCTCCTCTTCTCCGTCGCGGGGCTCGGCGCGCCCGAGACGGAGGGCTTCGACGACGAGGAGGAGCTCGGGCCGGAGCGGCTCGACGCCGTGCTTCGCTCGCTCTCCTACGTCGGCCCCGCGCTCGGCGAGGGCGCCCTCGCGGCGCTCCTCGCCGACGCCCGCGCGCTCGCGAGCGTCCACGGCGGCGCGGTGTGGCGCCGCGAGCTCACGCTCGCCTGGGCGCGCTGAAAGACCGGCCGCTCACCCGCCGAGCCGGGGGTGCTCCTCGCGCCAGCGCCGCACGGCGACGAGGCGCTCCTCGCGCTCGTCCGCGAGGTGGCGGCGCACGGCCACGTCGAGCCGGGGGTCGAGGTGGAGGTGGGCGCTCCAGGTCTCCGCCGGCTCGAAGCCACGCGCGACCTTGTGCTCCCCGCCCGCGCCGCCCTCGAAGACCCGGGTGCCGCGCCGGATGCACTCGTCGATGGAGTGGTACAGCGCCACGTTGAAGTGGAGGAACGGGTGCGACTCGACGCAGCCCCAGTAGCGCCCGTACAGCCGGTCGGGGCCGGCGACGTTGAACGCCATCCCGACGAGCTTCCCCTCGCGTCGCGCCTCCACCACCTCCACCGCGTCGGGGAGCCACGCGAGGGCGCGCTCGTAGAAGCCGAGGTTCACGAAGCGCATCCCCCACACCATCCGGTCCGTCGAGGCCCGGTGGAGCCGGTAGCACGCGCGCGCCCAGCCCTCCGGGTCGCGCGAGAGCTCGTCGCCGCGCACGGTGCGGATCGCGATCCCCTGGCGCTCCGGCGCGGCCCGCTCGCGGCGGAGCGCGTTCCGGCGCTTCGAGGGGAAGCGCGCGAGGAACTCCTCGGGCGAGGCGTAGCCCTCGTTCCGCCAGTGGTACTGGAAGTCCACGCGCAGCGCGAGCCCGACCTCCTCGAGCTCGCGCGCCTCCTCCGCGTCGGCGAAGAGCACGTGGAGCCCGTGCGCGCCCTCGTCCTGCGCGACCCGCCGTGCGCCCGCGAGGAGCGCGGCGGCGAGCGCGCGCCGGTCCTCGCCGCCGGCGACGAGGACGCGCCGGCCCGTGGCTGGCGTGAACGGGACGGCGAGGACGAGCTTCGGGTAGTACGGGATCCCGGCGCGCTCGGCCGCCGCCGCCCACTCCCAGTCGCGCGAGAAGTCCCCGTCGGAGCCGCCTCTCAGATACGCCGGCGCGGCGGCGACGAGCGTCCCGCCGCGGCGGAGGGCGAGGTGGCGCGGGCGCCAGCCGGTGCGCGGGGAGGCCGAGCCGCTCTCCTCGAGGGCCCGCAGGAACGCGTGGCGCACGAACGGGCTCGCCCGGGCCGGCTCGTGGGCGAAGAGGGCGTCCCACTCCTCGGCGGGGAGCTCCGAGATGGAGGCGTGCGCGGAGAGCGAGAGGGCGGTCACGGGCGGTTCTTATAGCCCTGCTCGCCCGGGATGCTCTCGAGGGCGGCGCGGCGCCTGCCGCGACGCGGCACGGCACGGCCGCCCGCTCGCCCTACACGGGACGCCCCGCGCACCTCGCGTCTCGGGCGGGCGCCCATTAGACCCTTCGCCCGAAGATGCGCCTCGCGACCTTACGTGACGGGAGCCGCGACGGGCGGCTCGTGGTGGTGCGCCGGGACGGCGCCGCGTTCGCCGACGCCTCCGGCGTCGCGCCGACCTTGCAGGCCGCGCTCGACGCCTGGGAGGCGCGCGAGCCCGCGCTGCGGGCCCTCGCCGCGTCGCTCGACGCCGATCGCGCCAGGGCGGAGCCCCTCGACCCTGCCCGGCTCCTCTCGCCCCTGCCGCGCGCGTTCGAGTGGGTGGACGGCTCGGCCTACCTGAACCACGTGCGCCTCGTCCGCAAGGCGCGCGGCGCGGAGCCGCCGCCCACCCTCGAGCAGGATCCCCTGGTCTACCAGGGCGGCTCGGGCGTGCTGCTCGGGCCGCAGGAGGACCTGCCCCTGCCCGATCCGGCCTGGGGCATGGACTTCGAGGCGGAGGTCTGCGTCGTGCTCGGCGACGTGCCGCGCGGCGTCGCGGCGGCCGACGCGGAGCGGTACGTCCGGCTCGTCTGCCTCGCGAACGACGTCACGCACCGGAACCTCGTCCCCCCCGAGCTCGCCAAGGGCTTCGGGTTCTTCCAGTCGAAGCCGGCGACGGCGTTCTCCCCGTTCGCCGTCACGCCCGACGAGCTCGGCGAGGCCTGGCGGGGCGGCCGGCTGCACCTGCGCATGACGGTGCGCTGGAACGGCGAGCGGGTCGGCGACGTCGAGACGGGGCCGGAGATGCACTTCTCCTTCCACGACCTCCTCGGGCACGTGGCGAGGACGCGCGCCTTCACGGCCGGCACGATCCTCGGCAGCGGCACGGTCTCGAACGCCGACCGCGCCCGCGGCTACTCGTGCATCGCCGAGCAGCGGGCCCGGGAGATGATCGACCACGGCGCGCCGCGGACGCGGTTCCTCGCGCCCGGGGACCGGATCGAGATCGAGGTGCGGGACCTGGCCGGCCGGAACGTCTTCGGCACCATCGACCAGCGGGTGGTGACGCCGTGATGCGGCTCTACTCCTACTGGCGCTCCTCGTCCGCCTGGCGCGTGCGCATCGGGCTCGCGCTGAAGGGGCTCCCTTACGAGTACGCCCCGGTGAACCTGCTCGCCCAGGAGCAGTTCGACCCGGTCTACCAGCAGCGGAGCCCGATGGCGCAGGTGCCGGTGCTGGAGGTCTCGGAGCACGGGTTCTCGGTGCGGCTCGCCCAGTCGATGGCGATCCTGGAGTGGCTCGACGAGCGCTACCCGCAGGCGCCGCTCCTGCCCCGCGACCTCGACGGGCGGGCGCGGGTCCGCGCCCTCGCCGAGCACGTGAACTCCGGCATCCAGCCCCTGCAGAACGCCATCGTGCTGCGCACCCTCCGCGAGAAGCTGCCCGGCTACGAGAAGGAGTGGGCGGCGCTCTGGATCCGCCGCGGCCTCGAGGCGCTCGAGCGCGCCCTGCAGGAGGACGAGACGGGCCGCTTCTGCCACGGCGAGGCGCCCGGCCTCGCCGACTGCTACCTCGTGCCCCAGCTCTACAACGCGCGGCGGTTCTCGCTGGACGTCGCGCCCTACCCCACGCTCCTGCGGATCGAGGAGGCGTGCGCGGCGCTCGCGCCGTTCCAGGACGCCCACCCCGACCGCCAGCCCGACGCACCGCCGAAGGACCGGAGGACGCCATGACCACGACGCTCGAGCCCCTGGGGATCGTCCGCATCGAGGCCCTGCACTACTACGTGCACGATCTCGAGCGGAGCCGGCGCTTCTACCTCGAGCGGCTGGACTTCGCGGAGACGGGCGCGTCCACGCCGGACCTCGATCGCGAGGGCCACCAGCGCTCCGCCGCGTTCGAGGCCGGCGACGTCCGGATCCTCTGCTCCCAGCCGCTCGGCGAGGGCGGCCGCGCGTGGCGCTACCTGCGCAAGCACCCGGACGGCGTCGGCGCGGTGATCTTCGAGGTGGAGGACGCGGCTCGCGCGTTCCGGCTCCTCGAGGAGCGCGGCGGCACGCCCGTCACCGACCTCCAGGTCCACGAGGACGAGGGCGGCACGCTCCGCACCTTCAACATCACGACCCCGCTCGGCGACACGACCTTCCGCTTCGTCGAGCGGCGCGGCTACCGAGGGCTCTACCCGGGCGTCGCCCGCCACGCGGCGCCGAGGGGGGGCGCGAACGCGTTCGGCTTCGGCTACATCGACCACCTCACCTCCAACTTCCAGACCATGAAGCCGGCGCTCCTCTGGATGGAGCACGTGCTCGGGATGGAGGAGTTCTGGGAGGTGCAGTTCCACACGAAAGACGCGGCGGAGGCGAAGCGCGCCGCGGTCCAGGCGCAGAAGGGCTCCGGGCTCCGCTCGGTCGTGATGAAGGACCTGCGCTCGGGGGTGAAGTTCGCGAACAACGAGCCGTGGCGCCCCGCCTTCAAGTCCTCGCAGATCAACGTGTTCAACGAGGACCACCGCGGCGACGGCATCCAGCACGCGGCGCTCACCGTGACGGACATCCTCTCGGCGGTGCGCGGCCTGCGCGCGCGGGGCGTCGAGTTCATGCCGACCCCCGCCTCCTACTACGAGGCGCTCCCGGCGCGCATCCAGCAGACCGGGATCGGGCGGATCGACGAGGAGGTGAAGACGCTGCAGGAGCTCGAGATCCTGGTGGACGGCGCGGGCCCGGGCTCGTACCTGCTCCAGATCTTCCTGCGCGAGGCGGCGGGGCTCTACCACGAGCCCGAGGCCGGCCCGTTCTTCTTCGAGATCATCCAGCGCAAGGGCGACCAGGGCTTCGGCGCGGGGAACTTCCGGGCGCTCTTCGAATCCATCGAGCGCGAGCAGCAGCGCGAGGGGCGCGCGTAGCGCGGGGACCGCCATGCTCGACCGGATGGTCCAGGGCGAGGTCCCGCGGAAGCACCACATCGCCTTCCGCGACGCCGGGGGCAGGCTCCTGCACGAGGAGGCGTTCACGCGCGCCGGGTTCGACGGCGCGTACACCCTCGCGTACCACCGGCACCGGCCGCACGCCACGCACGCCGCGGAGGTCCGCCACGGCTTCACCCTCCCGCAGGCCGCGCCGCCCCGCGCGCTCCTGAAGCGCCACTACCGCACGCAGGATCTCCCAGCCCCGTCCGGCCCGGCGGTGGACGCGCGCGTCCCGTTCCTCTTCAACGCCGACGTGGTGGCCGGCCTCGCGACCCCCTCCGCCGAGGACCCGGTCTACTTCTCGAACGGCGACGGCGACGACCTGTTCTTCGTGTTCGAGGGCGGCGGGCTCCTCCGCTCGCCGCTCGGCGACCTGCGCTTCGCGAAGGACGACTACGTCTACGTGCCGAAGGGCCTCCTCCACCGCTTCGTGCCGGATCCCGGCCCGCAGCGCTGGCTCTCGCTCGAGTTCCCGGGCGGCGTCCACCTGCCCTCGCAGTGGCGGAACGACACCGGGCAGCTCCGCATGGACGCCCCCTACTCGCACCGCGACTTCCGCCGCGTGGAGTGGAAGGGGCCGATGGACGAGGGGATCCGCGAGCTCCTCGTGAAGCGCGCGGGCGCGTTCCACGGCTTCCGCTTCGACGAGTCGCCGCTCGACGTGGTCGGGTGGGACGGCGCCGTCTACCCGTTCGCCTTCCCGATCCTGAACTTCCAGCCTCGCGCCGGGCTCGTGCACCTGCCGCCCACCTGGCACGGCACCTTCGCCGCCCGCGGCGCGCTCGTCTGCTCGTTCGTGCCGCGCGTGGTGGACTTCCACCCCGAGGCGATCCCCTGCCCCTACCCGCACGCGTCGGTGGACGTGGACGAGCTCCTCTTCTACGTCCGCGGCGAGTTCACCTCGCGGCGCGGCGTGGGCCCGGGCTCGATCTCGCATCACCCGGCGGGCGTGATGCACGGCCCGCACCCCGGCGCCTACGAGGGCTCGATCGGCACGCGCACCACGAGCGAGCTCGCCGTCATGCTCGACTGCTACCTCCCGCTCGCCGCGACCCCCGCGGCGCTCGGGGTCGAGGACCCGGGCTACCAGGAGAGCTTCGTCCGCTGACGGCCGCCTTGGCCCTCGGCCCCGTGGCCTTGGCGCGCGGCGCGGGCGCCGCCCTCGCGTGCGGGGCGGGCTCCGGCGCGGGCGCGGGCTCCTCCTCGCCGGCCTCCGCTCCCTCGCGGGCCTCGCCGGGCGCCGAGACCGGCGGCGCGCCGCGCGCGAGCTCGAGCAGCCGGTCCGTGGAGATGGGGATCTTGAGGCCCCGCCCGCCGTTCTCGAGGAACAGGCGCAGCCCGTACTCGTAGTGGCGCTTCACCGCGTTCAGGATCGACTCGTAGATCGGCTGGAGCTGCTCGGGCGTCGGCGCCGCGACCTCGAAGTCCTCGAAGCCGAACAGGCTCACGATGTAGCGGGTGTCGAGCTTCTTGAAGCGGACGCGCAGCAGGATCGAGTCCCGCGCCCGCGGCTCCTCGATCGCGAGGCGCAGGCCGACGTGCCAGAACGCGTCCGCGTCGAGGTGCATCGCGTCCTCGATCCGGTGGGTCGGCGCGGCGGGCACGTCGCCGGGGAGCGGCTCGTAGGTGACGAGCTCGCGGGGCCACCCGGCGTACTCGATGAGGCCGCGCGACAGCGTGGCGGCGAACAGCACGCACTCGGAGTGGTAGGCGGCGAACCGGGACCGGGCGTCCTCGAGCGTCTGGCAGAGCTGCTGGTATCGATTGCTCACGCGAACCTCCAGACCACAGTTCCTTTCACCTCGGCTCGCCTCCGGTGCCGCGAATGATGGGCCGTCTCGCGCGCCGGCCCCCCGGTGCGGCGGCCCTCGTGAGGGCGGCGGCACGGCGGGCGCCCGATCGCCCCTCTGGCAGCGCGGGGCCGGCGGGTATATTGACGGCTCCATGTCCACGAACCCCTCCCAGTGGGGCGGCCGGCCGGTCTGGGCCGAGGTCGACCTCGACGCGCTCGCTCACAACGTCCGCCTGCTCGCGGGCCGCGCGGCGCCTGCCCGGCTCTACGCCGTCGTGAAGGCCAACGCGTACGGCCACGGGGCGGTGGCGGTGGGGCGGGCGGCGCTCGCCGCCGGCGCCTCGGGGCTGTGCGTGGTCTGCGTGGACGAGGCGGAGGAGCTTCGCCGCGCCGGCGTGGACGCGCCCATCCTGGTCATCGGCTACACCCCCCCGAGCGACGCCGAGCGCGTCGTCGCCCTCGGGCTCCGCCCGACGGTGGGCGCGGCCGACGTCGCCGAGGCGCTCGCGGCCGCCGCGAAGCGGCGCGGCGCGGTGGTCCCGGTCCACCTCGAGCTCGAGTCGGGCCTGAACCGGCACGGGCTCCGGCCCGACGCGCTGGTCGCGCTCGCGAACCGGCTGCGCGAGATCCCCGAGCTCTCGGTCGAGGGTCTCTTCACCCACTTCGCCGCGGCGGAGGAGGGAGATCAGCGCTTCACGCGCCGGCAGTTCGAGATCCTGCGCGACGTCTCGTCGCGCCTCCCCTTCGTCAAGGAGCGCCACTGCTCCGCCTCGGCGAGCGTCCTCCTCGATCACGAGATGGCGCTCGAGGTCGTGCGCACGGGCCTCTCGATGTACGGCTACCGGCCGGCGCCGTGGTGCGGCACCGACGCGGAGCTCGTGCCCGTGCTGTCGCTGCGGAGCCGGATCGCGCGCGTGCTCGAGATCGAGCGCGGCGCCACCGTCGGCTACGGCCGCACCTGGGCGGCGCCCCGCCCGTCGCGCGTCGCGCTCGTCATGTGCGGCTACGCGGACGGCTACCGTCGCGCCTTCGGCAACCGCGCCCACGTGCTCGTGCGCGGGCGCCGGGCGCCGGTGGTCGGCCGGGTCGCCATGGACATGTGCATGGTGGACGTGACCGCGGTGCCCGAGGTGCGCGCGGGGGACGTCGCGACGCTCCTCGGTCGCGACGGCGACGAGCGGGTGGACGCCGACGAGCTCGCGTCCCTGGTGGACACGATCTCCTGGGAGATCCTCGCCGGCCTCACCGCCCGCGTGCCGCGGCTGTACCTCCGCGGCGGCGCGGTCGAGGCGGTGTCCACGCTCGCCGAGCGGGAGCCGAGAGACGCGCGGTAGCCGATCGACGGCGGTCAGCCGTCGGCGGGGCGGGGGCGCAGCCCCCGTCAGATCAGTGCAGCTCCCGCTCCGAGACCGACCGCATCGTCTCGGCCGCGCGGCGATCGTCCTCCTCCTCCACGATGTCGGAGAGGCTGATGACGCCGACCAGCCGGCCCTCCTCGTCCACGATCATCATCCGCGACTTGCGGTAGCGCGCCATGAGCTGCTCGGCGGCCTCGATGGGATCGCTGTCGCGGCAGGTGATGGTCTCGCGCGTCATCACCGCACCCGCCCGCGTCTCGCTCGCGCGGCGGTCCTCGCCGCAGACGCGGAGGGCGAGATCGCGGTCGGTGAGCACGCCCACCGGGTGACCGTCGCGATCGCAGATCGGCACGAAGCCGATGTTCACCTCGCGCATGCGGCGGGCGACGTCGATCACCGGGTCCGTCTCGCGGAACGTCTCGACCTCGCTCTTCATGACGTCCTGACACAGCATGGCGCACCTCCCGTCCGGCGGCGCCTCCGGCGCTTCCCCGTGCATAGAGCCCGCGGGCGCAGGCGGGGCACGCCCGCGTGGGGGGACCCCGTGCTGGCCCCGGACGGGCGTCCACACGCTCGCCCCTGTGCGCCCCGCGGCGCTCCTCCGCCCGGTATATTCCGCGCATGCCCGTGACCGTCGAGACCGGCACCACCCTCGCCTTCGACCGCTTCTGGCGCTGGCTCAAGCGCCACGCGAACTGCATCCTCCGCGCGGGCACGGCCGACGCCTACCTCTACGACCACGAGGACCTGCACTGGCACCTCGAGGAGGACGAGGACCGCACGCCGACCATCCAGGTCCTCCGCGGCAAGCAGCTCCTCGGCGAGATCCTCATCGAGTCGCGCGAGGTGATGTTCGTCCAGGCGATGCCCGATCCCGACGGGGATCAGGGGCAGTTCCTGTTCGAGCTGGTGGGCGGCTCCGGCGAGGAGCCGTACGCCGTCTACCACGTGGTGGTCGCGCACGGCTTCGACGAGGAGGCCCAGCACCGCCCGCAGCTCAAGCAGTGACGCCCGCCGCGCTCGTCTTCACGATCGGGTACGAGGGACGCTCGGTGCGGGCCCTCGCCACCCGGCTGCGCGAGGCGCAGGTGACGCGGGTCCTCGACGTGAGGCGCTCCGCCCGCTCGCCGAAGCCCGGCTTCTCGAAGGGCCCGCTCGAGCGCGCCCTCGTCGCCGCCGGGTTCGAGTACCGCCACCTGCCCGAGGCGGGGAACCCGTTC
This sequence comes from Anaeromyxobacter sp. SG66, assembly GCF_022690805.1. Classification (NCBI taxonomy): domain Bacteria; kingdom Pseudomonadati; phylum Myxococcota; class Myxococcia; order Myxococcales; family Anaeromyxobacteraceae; genus Anaeromyxobacter; species Anaeromyxobacter sp. SG66. Next base: position 13,643 of record NZ_JALCZC010000068.1, on the reverse strand, counting down.
CACGCGGAGGCGGCCGCCGACCTCCCCGGCGTCCTCGCGCGCTACCGCGCGCACCTCGCGGAGCGCCCCGAGGCCGTGCGGGCGGTGCTCGACGCGGCGGCCGGAGCGCGGACCGCGCTCCTCTGCGCGGAGGCGAACCCCGCGCGCTGCCACCGCTCGGTGCTCGCGGAGGCGCTCGCCGCGGCGGAGCCGGGCGTGCGGGTCGTGCACCTCTGACCGCCGCCCGGCTGCGCGGGGCGGCGCCCCCGGGCGAGTGCTCGCGCGCGCACGCGCGAGCGAGGCTTCACCGCCCACGCGCCGCGGTCGTCCCCCATCCGGCGAGCGTCGCCCGCACGCGCTCGTAGCCTTCGAGCTCGCGCGGCACGACGAGGCCGCGGCCGTCGCGCGCGCGCACGGCGAGCCCGGCGGGGACGTCCTCGATCGCTGCCACCTCCGCGCGCAGGATCCGCACGGGCGGGAAGCCCACCACCGCGCGCCCGATGGCCTCCTCCTCGAGCGAAATCTCGAACGACGCCCACCGCGCGCGGAAGCGGCGCATCCGGCGCACGTACGAGAAGGCGGCGAGCACGAGCAGGAGCGCGAACGGGACCACGAGCGCGTCGAAGCCGCGGCCGGGATCGCGCAGCCCGGCGCCGTACGCGGCGAGCACGAGCGCGACCACCGCGACGAGCGTCGCGAGGAAGCGGCGGTTCATGCGACGCGCGGTGGCGCGCGACGCCTCCGGGCGCAGCCGGTAGCGGGACACGGTGCGGTGCTCCAGCTCCATGGGGCGCGCATGCTACGTCCCGCGCGCGCCGGACGCCACCCGGCTGCGCGCGGACGGAGCGGCGCCCGATCGGTCGGCGCCGCCCCCCGCGCGCGGGATCCCAGCCGGCAGGCGCGGCAGGCTGCCGCGCCACTTACGGTCCTTCCCGGCAGTTCCGCGGAACAGGAGGCGCCACATGCTGGGGAATCGTCACTTCACGGCCATGCTGCCGGTCACCGACATCACCCGGGCACGCCGGTTCTACGAGGAGAAGCTCGGGCTGCACGCGACCCGCACCCTGGAGAACGGAGACGTCGTGTTCGAGGGGGACGGCGGTGAGTTCGCGCTGTATCCGCGCGAGACCCCGCCGCAGTCCGACCACACCGCGATGAGCTGGGAGGTGCCGGACGTGCCCGCCGAGGTGAAGGACCTGCGGGCGCGCGGCGTGAGCTTCGAGGAGTACCCCGCCCTGAAGACCAAGGACGGCATCGCGGAGGTCGGGAAGGAGACCTGCGCCTGGTTCAAGGACCCGGACGGCAACATCCTCTGCATCCACCACCAGGCGTGAGCTCGATCCGAGGCGCTGCGCGCCCGGCCCGGGAAGGCCGCGCGGCGCCTCCCTCCCACCGCTAGGGCCTCCCGCGGGCGCGGCGCCATCGGCCCGCGCGTACCGGTGCGCAGCTGGGACGTCATCGTCGTCGGCGGAGGCCACAACGGCCTCGTCCTCGCGGCCTATCTCGCCCGCGCGGGCGAGCGCGTCCTCGTGCTCGAGGCGCGCGACCGCGTCGGGGGCGCGTGCACCACCGAGGAGACGTGGCCCGGGTTCAAGGTCTCCACCGCCGCGTACGTGGTGAGCCTCTTCCGCCCGGAGATCGTCCGCGACCTCGAGCTCGCGCGCCACGGCTACCGGGTGCTGCGCCGCGATCCCTCCTCGTTCACGCCGCTCCCCGACGGCCGCTCGCTGCTCCTCGGGCCGGACCTCGCCGGGAACCAGCGAGAGGTCGCGAGGTTCTCGGCGCGCGACGCGGCGCGGCTCCCTGCCTACGAGGCGCAGCTCGAGCGGATCGCCCGCGCCATCGAGCCGGCGCTCCTCGAGACGCCGCCCGATCCGTTCTCACGCCGCCCGCGCGAGCTCTTGCGCCTCGCGCGCATGGGCGCGCGCCTGTTGCGCCTCGGCAGGGAGGACGGCCCGGCGGCGATGGAGATCCTCGCCGGCGCGGCCCGCGACGTCCTCGACCGCTGGTTCGAGTCCGACGCGCTCAAGGCCACGCTCGCGACCGACGCCATCATCGGCGCCTGGGCCTCGCCCTCCACCCCGGGCACCGCCTACGTCCTCTTCCACCACGTGATGGGCGAGGTGGACGGCGCCCGGGGCGTCTGGGGCTACGTGCGCGGCGGCATGGGCGCGCTGTCCGAGGCCATCGCCGCCGCGGCGCGAGCGTCCGGCGCCGAGATCCGCACCGGCGCGCGCGTCGAGCGGATCCTCGTCCGGGAGGGCGCCGCCCGCGGGGTCGCGCTCGGGGACGGGACGGAGCTCCTCGCCCGCCGCGTCGCCTCGAACGCGGACGCGACCCGCACGCTCCTCGGCCTCGTCGGCGAGGCGCACCTCCCGCCCGCGGTGGCGGAGCGGGCGCGGCGCATCGACTACGCGAGCGGCTCCGTGAAGATCAACGTCGCGCTGTCGGCGCTGCCCCGCTTCAGCGCGCGGCCGGGGGGTGGCGGCGGCGAGCCGGGGCCGGAGCACCGCGGCACGATCCACGTCGCGCCTTCGATGGACTACCTCGAGCGCGCCTTCGACGACGCGCGCGCGGGGCTGCCCTCGCGCGCCCCGGTGCTCGAGTGCACCCTCCCCTCCGCGGTGGACGACACCGTGGCGCCCGCCGGCAAGCACCTCATGTCCATGTTCGTGCAGTACGCGCCCTACCGGCTCGCGAGCGGGGGCTGGGAGGAGGAGCGCGAGCGCTTCGCGGACCGCTGCTTCGCGGCGCTGGAGGAGTACGCGCCCGGGTTCACGGCGTCGGTCCTCGCGCGCGAGGTGCTCGCGCCGCCCGACCTCGAGCGCCGCTTCGGACTCACCGGCGGGAACATCTTCCAGGGGGCGATGACGCTCCCGCAGCTCTTCTCGATGCGGCCCTTGCCCGGCTTCGCCGACTACCGCACGCCGATCGCGAACCTGTATCTGTGCGGCGCGGCCACACACCCGGGCGGCGGGATCATGGGGGCCTGCGGCTACAACGCAGCGCGGGAGATGCTGCGCGACCGGCGCCGCGGGTGGCGGCGGAGCTGAGCGGTCAGGGCGCGCGCGCCGCGAGGTTGCGCCGGACGGCCGGCCTGGACGAGACGCGCTCGGCCCAGCGCGCGAGGCGCGGGAGGCCGAGCGCCGCCGGGGAGAGCTCCGGGCGGCGCAGCGCAAAGGGCGCGAGCGCGATGTCGGCGAGGCCGAAGGCGCCGAGCAGGTACCCATCCTGCGGCGTCTCGCGCTCGACGAGCTCCAGCGCGGCCCGGGCCGCCCGCTCGGCCTCGGGCCTCGCCTCCGGTCCACCCTTCGCGAGCTTCCCGATCGCCGCCGCGAGCGGAGCGACTCGATCGAAGAGGAGCCGCGTCCGCGCCCGGCCGAGCGCGTCGCGCGGGAGGAGCGGGACCTCGCCGCCGTGGCGCTCCTCGAGGTACTGCGCGATGACGAGCGAGTCGGGGATCACCGCGTCGCCGTCCACCAGGATCGGCACCCCGCCGAGCGGCGGGTTCATCGCGAACACCTCGGTAGGCTTCCTCGCGAGATCCATCTCGCGCGACTCCCACGCGAGCCCCATCTCGTCGAGCTGGATGCGAGTGCGCTGGCAGTAGGGGCAGGCCCACGCGTGCCACAGGGTGAGCATGTCGTCTCCGTCCTCCGTTCCGAGAATCTAGCGGGCGACGGCGCATCCCGCCGCCGCCCGCCGCGCGGAGCTGCGGACGCCTCGCGGGCCGGGCTCCGGGACGGAGCTTCACGCGGGCGGCGGCGGCAGCCCGCGCGCGCTGCGGACGTGCAGCTCGTCGATCTCGAGCCGGCCGATCCGCGCGTGGCTCACGGCGAGCTTGCGGATCGCGAGCGCGCCGACGGCGACGCTCCCGACCGCGAGCGCGCCGAGGGCGGCGGCGCCGACCGCGATCGCGAAGGTCGTCTTCGCGAGGCGAGCGGATGAAGACCTCGCCCGGAAGAGCGCACGCCCCTGAGACCTCCTCGCACGCTTGCCCCCCGCTCGTTCCGCCATGCCGTCCTCCGACCGTCGTGATCGCAGCATGGGCCTCGCGCCCGGGGCCGGCTCGGCTGGCCGGCCGGGTGCGCGGCGCGGCGCCGCGCTTCACGCAGCGACGAGCCGCGTAGACTCTACCGAGGACCCCACAACCCGGGGCGGTAGCCGGAGTCACAGGAGGATGCCATGCGGGGGATCGCGCTCGATCGCGCCCGCGAGTTCCTGGCCCAGAAGCGCATCGCCGTGGTCGGGATCTCGCGCGACGAGAAGGACTTCAGCCGGCAGGTGCTGCGCGCGCTCGTGAAGGCGGGCTACGAGGTCGTGCCGGTGAACCCCGCCCTCGACGTGGCCGAGGGAAAGGCCTGCTTCCCCCACGTCCAGGACGTGAAGCCGCCGGTGAACGCGGCGCTCCTCCTCACCCCGCCCACCCAGACCGAGGAGGTCGTGCGCGACTGCGCCCGCGCGGGCGTGCGCTACGTCTGGATGCACCGGGGGATGGGCGTCGGCGCCGCGAGCGCGGAGGCGGTCCGCTACTGCGACGCGCACGGGATCTCGGTCGTGACCGATCTCTGTCCGTTCATGGTGCTCCCGGAGACCGGGTTCCCGCACGCCCTGCACGCGTGGGCTCGCACGCGGTTCGGGAAGGCGCGCCTCGAGCACGCCTGACCCCGTCACGGACCGCGGTCGCCGCCGGCCGCCGCCTGCGCCGCGGCGCGCCGGGCGCGGGCGAGCCCCTCGGCGCGCCGGCGGATCCCGAGGAGCTGCGCCCGGACCATCATGAGCTCCTGCGGCTCGATCATCGCGACGAGCGCGGTGCTGCGGAGACCCGGCGGCGCCGCGCCGCGGACGCGCAGCACGAGCCGGGTGGTCTCCGCGTCGACGGGGTAGATCCCCCACGCCTGCGTGACGAGCGCCTCGCCGTGCTCGATGCGCAGGACGAGCGAGCGCTCCCGCTCGACGGCGTGCACGGGCCACCCGGGCGTGCCGCCGATGGGCACGACGTCGCCGGGCTTCAGGTCCTGCCACTCCGGGTGCACCCGCTCCTCGCTGGGCGCGTCCAGGACGCCGAGCGCGCGATCGAGCAGGTCGAGGCTGTAGAGGCCGCCGCGCCCGTTGCCCATCTGCGCGAGCCACGGCCAGATCTCCTCCGGCCGCGCGCGGACGGTGATGGCGCGCGTGGACCGGTAGCGCGGCCTCGAGACGAGCTCGTCGCCCGGCATCGGGCGGGCGATCTCCTCGTCGGTCGCGCCCCAGCGGCGGAGCCAGGGGCGGACGAACGCCGCCCAGCCCGCCACGGCCGCGGCCGGCAGCGCCACGAAGAGCCCGGCCCGCTTCAGCGTCGTTCGTGCGTCCATGTCCCCCCGGTATCGCGCTCTCGCGCGCCCCGCTCGCCCCGGGCGCGACCGCGGCGATCCCGGCAGCCGCTCGCCCACCCGCCCCCACCCCGAGCGATCGCGCGTTGCCCCGGCTTCCGCGGCCGGGTATACCATTCGCGGCCGTTTCGTTCGTACCGCGCCCGAAGCCTGTCCGCCGGGAGATCCCGGCCCGCGCGGTCCTCCCGTTCAGCCGGCCTCACTTCAAGACGCGCGCCGCGAATCGCCGCGCGCCTCCCACGAGGAGCACCCTCTGTCGACGTCGAAGTCCTTCGCTGATCTGAAGCTGTCGCGCGAGGCGCTCACCGCGCTCGCGCACGCCGGGTTCGAGCACCCGACCCCCATCCAGGCCGAGGCCATCCCGCCGGCGCTCGCCGGCCGGGACGTCATCGGCACGGCCGCCACCGGCACCGGCAAGACCGCCGCCTTCCTCCTCCCCATCATCGAGCGGCTCGCCGGCAAGCCGGCCGGGACGCGGGCGCTCGTGCTCGCGCCCACCCGCGAGCTCGCCGTGCAGATCGGCGAGGAGCTCGAGCGCTTCGGCCGGGGCCGCCGCGTGCGCGGCGCGGTGATCATCGGCGGCGTGGGCATGGGCGCCCAGGCCGAGGCGTTCCGGGAGCGGCGCGAGATCGTCATCGCGACGCCCGGGCGGCTCGTCGACCATCTCGAGCAGGGCAACGCCAAGCTCGACGCGATCGAGGTGCTCGTCCTCGACGAGGCCGACCGGATGCTCGACATGGGCTTCAAGCCCCAGCTCGACCGGATCCTGCGGCGGCTCCCGAAGCAGCGCCAGACGCTGCTCTTCTCCGCGACCACGGCGGGCGAGGTGGCCGACTTCGCGCGCGCGCACCTCAAGGATCCGGTCCACGTCGAGGTGGCGCGCAGCGGCACCACCGCGGCGCGCGCCGAGCAGCAGGTGTTCCTCGCGGGGCAGCACGAGAAGCTCCCGCTCCTCCTCACGCTGCTCGAGCGCGACGGCGACTCGACGCTCGTGTTCACCCGCACGAAGCGGCGCGCCGACAAGATCTGGAAGCACATCGGGCGCGCCGGCCACAAGGTCGCGCGCATCCACGCCGACCGCTCGCAGGCGCAGCGGCGGATGGCGCTCGACGGCTTCAAGGACGGGACCTACCGCGTGCTCGTCGCGACCGACATCGCCGCGCGCGGCATCGACGTGGCCGAGATCGGCCACGTCGTGAACTTCGACCTGCCGCACGTGCCCGAGGACTACGTGCACCGCATCGGCCGCACCGCGCGAGCGGCCGCGAGCGGCAGGGCCTCGAGCTTCTCCGCCCCGGAGGAGCGCGATCTCCTCCACGCGATCGAGCGGCTCACGCGCGCGGTGCTCCCGCGCGCCGAGGTGCCGCGCGACGCGGAGATCTTCCAGGTCGAGCTCGCCCGCGCTGCGTCCGCCCAGAAGGACCCGGGCCCCGCGCAGCCGCGCCACCGCCCGCAGCAGGCGAAGCCCGCCCGCGCCCGCGTGCGCGGTGACGGCCGCGCGCAGCGGTCGGGCGCCTCCCGGTCGCAGCACGGAGGCGGCGCGAGCGCGACCGACGCGGGCTCCGGCTCCGGCGGGAAGTCGCGCCTCGTGGGGTCGTGGAGCGTCGGGCGCAGCGGCCAGAAGCGGCGCCGCTGAGCGACGGCTCGCGAGGATCTGCCGCCTGGCGAACGGGTTCCCCGGCGCGGGCCGCTCCCGCCGCCGGCGCGCCGCTCGCCCTTGAAAGGACGGCCGCGCCCGTGCTTCAGTCCCCTTCATGCTCAAGCACAACGCGTACTTCGACGGTGGCGTCCAGAGCGTCGGGTTCGAGCGGAACGGGCGGCGCCACACGGTCGGCGTCGTGGACGCGGGCGAGTTCCACTTCGGGACGGACGCCGCGGAGCGGATGACGGTCGTGTCCGGCGAGCTGTGGGCGAAGCTCCCGGGGGACGCGACCTTCCGCCCGTTCCCCGCCGGGACGACGTTCGAGGTCCCGGCGAAGAGCGGCTTCGACGTGAAGGCGCTGGCGCCGGCCGCGTACCTCTGCGAGTTCCTGTAGGGCGCCGACCTTCTCGCAGCGTCACATCCCGCTCGCGGGCGTCTCTCGTTCCAGGACCACCCTCCTCGACGAGGTGCCCGTGCCCGCGTCCACCCGCGCCGCCCTGCTGCTCCCGCTCCTCGCCGCCCTCGCCTGCCGCACCGGCGGCGCGCCGCCCGCGCGCGACGGGGCGCGGCCGGCGCCGGAGCCGGGCGCCGACGATCCCGGCCGCCTCTACCTCCGCGCGTGGACGCAGAGCGGCCGAGGCGATCCCGACGGCGCGCTCGAGACGCTCCGCGCGCTCTACGCGCGCGGCTGGGACATCCCCCTCGACGCGCGGGACTTCGCCGGGCTCGCCGGCCGCGACGCGTTCCGCGACCTCGCGGCGCGGATCGCCGCCCGCGCGCCGGCGACGGACCACGCAGGCGTGGCGTTCACGCTGCAGGAGCGCGGCCTCGTCGCGGAGGGGATCGCGGTCGATCCGCGCGACGGGACGCTCTACGTGGGGAGCATCCGGCTGCGGAAGATCGTCCGCATCGCCCCGGGAGGCGCGGCGACCGACGCGGTCCCGGCCCAGGCTGGCGGGCTCGGGCGCGTGCTCGGGGTGAAGGTCGATCCCCGGCGCGGGCTCCTGTGGGCCGTGGCGAACCGTGGCGACGCGGCGGATGGCGCCGCGAAGACCGGCTCGCGCTCGGGCGTGTACGCGTTCGACCTCGCGAGCGGCGCGACGAGGCGCAGCGTCACCCTGGACGGAGAGGGGCACCTGCTGAACGACCTCGCCGTCGCCGAGGACGGCACGGTGCTCGTCACCGACAGCGAGGCCGGCGCGGTGTACCGGCTCGACCCGGGCGCGACGGCCCTCGCGCCGGTGGTCCCTCCGGGCACGTTCACCTACGCGAACGGGATCGCCTTCGCGGAGGCGCGGCTGCTCGTGGCGGACGCGTTCGGGCTGTGGGACGTGCCGGTCGCGGGCGGCGCGCCCCGGCGGCTGGCCGGACCGACGGGCTTCCCGCTGGGCGGGATCGACGGGCTGTCCGCCCAGGGGCGGACCCTCGTCGCGATCCAGAACGGGCTCGGCGCACCGCGGATCGTGCGGCTCGAGCTCGCGCCGGGCGCCGAGCGCGTCGTCCGCGCCGGGGTCGTCGAGGCCGGGAACGCGCGCTGGCACACGCCCACGACCGGGGCCCTCGACCGAGGCGCCTTCCACTACATCGGCAACAGCCACGTCGACGCGTGGAAGGAGGCCGAGCTCGATCCCGCCGGGATGGAGGAGACGCGCATCCACCGGCTCCAGATCCGGATCTGACGCGAGGCCCCGGTGAGCTCGCCTCGCTCCTAGACCGGCTCCGGGTCACGACCCGCCGCTCACTGCGTGGCGCGCGCCTCCCCCGCGCCGGCGCGCCCCGCCTTCCGGAAGCGGTTGAGATCGCGCACCGTCTCGAACGGCTCGCCGAACAGCGCCGAAAGGCTGCGGAGGATCGCGCGCACGACGCGCTGCTCGCACGCTCCATCGAACCGGATCTGGTCGTCGAGCCAGCGCTCCAGCCAGCCCGGATCGGGCAGGCGGCTCTGGACGGTGTCGTTCGGGAAGAGGGAGCGGTTCACGTGCAGGTTCGTCGGGTGGAGCGGCTTGCCGCCCCGCCCGCCGCTCGCCATGAGGACGCCGATCTTCGCGAACGCCGCGCGCGCCGTGTCGCCGTGTCGCTCGAGCGCGCGGCGCATGTACTTGAGGTACGCGCCGGCGTGGCGCGCCTCGTCCTCGGACACGAGGCCGTAGACGTGGCGGATCACCGGCTCCTCGTGCCACTCCGCGGCCCGCCGGTACCACTGCGTGAGCCGCACCTCGCCGCAGAAGTGCAGCATGAGGGTCTCGAGCGGCGGCGCCGGATCGAACTCGAAGCGCACGGCGTGGAGCTCGTCCTCCGTGGGGAGGAGGTCCGGCCGGAAGCGCCGCAGGTACTCCATGAGCACGAGGGCGTGCTTCTGCTCCTCGTAGAACCAGATGGACATGAACGCCGAGAAGTCGCTGTCGTCGCGGTTGTCGCGGAGGAACATCTCCGTCGCGGGCAGCGCCGACCACTCGGTGATGGCGTTCTGCTTCACCGTGAGCGCCTGCTCGCCGGTGAGCTTCGCCGGGTCGAAGCGATCCCAGGGCACGTCGTCGGCCAGGCTCCAGCGGGCGCGCTCCATCGAGCGGAACAGATCGGCGTAGAGGGGCATCGCGGCTCCGTGGTCCCGAGGAGCCGGGGAGATAAGGGCGCCGTGTCTCCGGCATGTCACCGCCGCCCGAAACGTTCGCTTGCGCCGCCGCGAGCAGGCCCCCGTCCGCGAGAGCGCAGGCGCGTGGCACGGCGCGATCAGGGGAGCTCGAGCTCGGCGACCACCCCGACGTGATCCGACGGCCAGCGCCCGCCCTCGAAGCTCGCGGCGTCCGCGCCGGCGAGCGCCGCGGACCGCGCGGTGAAGCCACGCTGCAGCACGAGGTCCACCCGCTGGGTCACGCCGGCCGCCGGGTCGGTGAGCGAGTCTCGGCAGCAGGTGAGGCCCGCTCCCTCGCCGGCCTCCCACGCGTCGCGGAGCCCCGAAGTGCCGTTCACGAGGAGCTCGTACGCGTCGTCGCCCGGCGCCGAGTTCATGTCCCCCACCACGATCACGGGGAGGTCGGTCCCGGCGAGCGTCACGAGCTCCGCGGCCTGGCCCGCCGACACCGCCTCCACCGTCTCGAGGTGCGTGCAGAGGAAGCGGAAGCGCCGCCCGTCGAGCTCGACGTCGACGCTCGTCCACGCGCGCGGTACGCCGAACGAGCCGCCGCCGGGGAGCGGCACGGGGAGCGGCAGCCGCGTCGCGTAGAGACCGCCGCGAGGGTTCGAGACGGCGAGCCCATCGCGCGCGAGCACCGCGACGCGATCGGCGAAGCGGTAGGAGCCGCGCGCGCCCGGCAGCGTCGGCTCCGCCGACGCCTGCAGGGACACGAGCGAGTACGCCGCGCCGCGCGCGCGCAGCTCCGCGAGGACGAGCCCCACGAGGTCGTACTCGATCGTGGCGGAGCCGTCGCGCAGCTCCGCGCGCCACAGCGCCGCCTCCTGCAGGCCGACGAGATCCGGCCGCGCGGAGGCGATCTCGGCGGCGACCTTCCGCATCCGCGCGGGCGGATCGCTCGCCACCACCCCCGCCCACAGCGCGTCGAAGGCGGCGGGGAGGTTCCCCGTCTCCGAGAGGACCCGATCGAACGCGCCCCCGTGGAGGACGTTCCAGGTCATTCCCTTCACGGGGATCGGCCCGGCCGGAGCCCCGGATCGGGTGCCGTCGCGCCCCCCGCAGGACGTCACCGCGAGCGCGACCGCGAGCGATAGAGCCTTCGTGCACGAGCGGATGCGCATGGCGCCTCCCGATGATTGACGGCCCTGCCCCCGTCTGCTTTAAGCCACCGCCGATGCGCGCCGAGGTCGAGGCGATCCTGGCCCTGATCCGCGAGCGATCCGGGGTCGACTTCCAGCACCACCGCCCCCACTTCGTGGAGCGGCGACTCCGCCAGCGCATGGCCAGCGCGGGGGTGCACCACGCCGGCGACTACCTCGCGCTCATCGCCGAGGACCCCGCGGAGGTGTTCCGGGCGGTCGAGCGGCTCACGATCAAGGTGAGCCGCTTCTTCCGGGACGCACGCGCCGCGGAGGTGGCGTGCGCCGCTGCCCGCGGGGCCGCGCCCGGCTCGCCGCGGGCTCCGGGCCTGGAGCGCCGGCTGCGCCCGGGGCGAGGAGGCGTACACGCTCGCGCTCCTGCTCGGGGCGGACACGACCGCGCCGGAGATCCTCGCCACCGACGTCGACCCGCTCGCGCTCTCGTCGGCTGCGGAGGGAAAGTACCTCGCGAGCGCGCTCGCTGACGTCCCACCGGCCTTTCACGCTGCGTTCGAGCCCGCCCCGCCGAGCCCGCCGGCGGGCCCTCCCGGAGCGCTCTCCCCGTGCTCCCCGCGCCGCGAGCCCCCGCGGCGCGTCCGGCTGCGGGCGGGCATCCGCCGGCGCGTGCGCTTCGCGCGCCACGACGTGTGCGGCGACGCTCCGCCCGCGGGCGCGCCGTTCGATCTGGTCGCGTGCCGGAACGTGCTCATCTACTTCCAGCCGGAGCTGCAGGAGCGGGTGTTCCACGCGCTCCTCGCCGCGGTCCGGCCGGGCGGCGTCCTCTGGCTCGGGGAGGCGGAGTGGCCCTGCGCGTCCGTGCTGGCCGAGCTCGAGGTGCTGGACCCCGCGGCCCGCGTCTTCCGCAGAAGGAGGTCCGCGTGACTCGACTCGACCTCGGCATCGGCGCGCGGCTCGCGCTGGGCTTCGGCGTCGTCCTCGCGATCGTGGTGGTCACCCTCGGCTCGACGTTCGCCTGGTACCACCAGCTCGAGCGGCTGCAGCGTCACCAGGCGGAAGGGATGGAGCTCTCCCGCGGCGCTGCGGCGCTGGAGGTGGCGGTGCTGGACCGGGCCGTCGCGACGCGACGGTTCGCGATCACGCGCTCCGTCGAGCACTTCGACGCCGCGGCGGCGGCGGCGCAGGAGGCCCGGCGCGCCCTCTCGGAGCTCGAGCGCCGCGGGGCCGTCCCCGGCCGCGGGGCCGAGGACGCGGCGGTGCTGCTCGAGTCCTTCCTCGTCTCGGGCGATCGGTTCCTGGAGCGCGTGAAGGACGGCGCGGACGCGACCGCGCTCCTGCAGCCGGAGGCGGAGATGACCACGCGCCGCGACCGGCTCGCGGCGGCGGTGAAGCGCCTCGAGGGGACGATCGAGGCGGAGCTTCGACGCGCGAGCGCGTCGGCCTCGGCGGCGCGAGAGGCGCTCGTGCTCCGCACGATCCTCGCGGCGGTGCTGGCGCTCCTCGCCGCGGCCTCCGTCGCGACGCTCACGACGCGCGCCGTGCGCACCCCGGCGACCGAGCTCGTGAGCGCCGCCCGCGCCCTCGCCGACGGCGACCACGGGCCGGCCCTCGCGCTCGCGCCGCCGGCTCCGGCGGCGCCGGGCCCGAGGCCGGCCGTCCGCGACGAGCTGCGCGAGCTCGCCCGCACGTTCGCGTCGGCGGCGGCGGCGCTGAAGGAGCGCGAGCGGCGGCTCTCGTCGGACGCCCGGCTGTCGCGCGCGCTCGCCGCCACGATCGAGCCGGAGTCCATCGCGCGCGACGCGCTCTCGGAGGTGGTCGGGTACGCGGGCGCCGAGCTCGGCGCCGTCTACCTCGCGGACGCGGGCGCGCTCCGTCCCATCGCGACGTTCGCGCTGCCCGCGGAGGCCGCGGGGCGGGGCGAGGGACTCCCGGCCCAGGTGGTCGTGAGCGGGACGACGCTGCGCGTGAACGCCATCCCGGCGGAGACGCCGTTCCGCGTGCGCTTCGGCTTCGACGAGGTGCCCCCGCGCTCGCTCGTCGCGACGCCGCTCCCGTTCCAGGGGCGGACGATGGGCGTCCTCCTCGTGGGCAGCGTCCGCGAGCTCGGCGACCCGGCGGCGGAGTTCGTCGAGGCCGCCGCCCCGCGGCTGGCGATCGCCCTCCAGAGCGCGCTCGCCCACCGCCGCGCCGTCCACCTCGCCGCCGAGCTGCAGGACCGGAACGAGCGGCTGCAGGCGCAGAACGAGGAGATCCAGTCCCAGAGCGAGGAGCTCCAGGCGCAGAGCGAGGAGCTGCAGGCCCAGAGCGAGGAGATCCAGGCGCAGAACGAGGAGCTGCTCGCCCAGAACGAGGAGCTGAACCGGAGCGGAGCGGAGCTGCGCCGGGGCCGGGAGGAGCTCGCCCGCGTGGATCAGCTCAAGGACGAGTTCCTCGCCGCGCTCTCGCACGAGCTCAGGAACCCGCTCGCCTCGATCTCCGCGGCCGTGCAGCAGCTCGACTGCGCCGACGCGGAGCGCGGCGGCAAGCGGCGCGCCACCATCGCCCACCAGACGCGGCGCCTCGCGCGCATCGTCGACGACCTGCTCGACGTCACCCGCATCAACAAGAACAAGCTCGAGCTGCGCCGGGCGCCGGTGGACGCGGCGCGCATCGTGGCCGACGCCGTCGACGCGGCTGCGCACGCGTTCGCGGGAGCGGGCGTGGAGCTCGTCGCGACCACGGGCGAGCCGGTCCCGGTGCACGCCGACGCCGCGCGGCTCGAGCAGGTCGTCGAGAACCTCCTCTCCAACGCGCAGAAGTTCACGCCCCCGGGAGGCCGCGTCCAGGTCTCGGTCGAGCGGGAGGGGACCGACGCCGTGATCCGCGTCCGCGACGACGGCATCGGGATGCCTCCGGACGTCCGCGCGCGCGTGTTCGATCTC
>NZ_JALCZC010000067.1:0-23151 GCF_022690805.1 Anaeromyxobacter sp. SG66 | reverse complement strand
CGCGGGAGCGCTCGAGGCGAAGCTCGCGCGCCAGGAGGAGCGGGAGCGCGAGCTCGAGGCCGCGCTCCGCGAGGCGCGGGCGCGCGCGGAGGCGGAGCGGCCGGCGTCGGGCGCCGCGTCCGCGCAGCCCGAGGGCGCCGACGAGCCCGAGGACGCGCCCGCCTCGTGGCTCATGCCGGTCTACACGCGCGAGTTCTACGACTCCCTGCAAGGCTGGGATCGGCGCATCCAGCGCGCGGCCTTCAAGCAGGCGAACCTGCTCGCGCAGGATCACCGCCACCCGAGCCTCCGCGCGCTCCCGCTCGAGGGGCTCCCGGGCTACTACCGGGTGCGCGTCGCGACCGACGTGCGGCTCCTCTACCGGCGGGGCGAGAGACAGAACGCGATCGAGGTGCTCTCGCTCATCGACCGCGAGGACCTCGACCGCTACGTCCGCCAGGCGAAGACGCGCTCCTGACGAGACGAGGCGCCGGGCGCCGCGAGCCCCTCGGCCCACCGCACCCGGCGCCCCTCTCGGCACCGAACATGATCGGGGACTGCGTCCCCGCCCCATCCCTGCTCGGCGGGGCCGCTACTCGACGCCTTCCAGGTTCGGCAGGTCCGGGGCCGGCCCGGACGGCTCCTCGACGCGAGCCGCGGGCTTCCGGCCTCGCCGGCTCCGCGGCGGTGGCTCCGACGCCGCCGACAGCTCCTTCCCGGCTGCGAGCAGCCGGGCCCACGTCTCCGCAGACGGGGTGGCACGGGCGGCCTCGAGGGCCTCCCGGTACGCCGTCCGCGCCGCGTCGAGCCGGGGGTTCACCTTCGCCATCCTCGCCTCCCTCCCTACGGATCCACTCGCCGGCCGGGAATTCCGGTCCGGACTCAGCGGCAAGATAGGCGCAGAGGTGGGGGGAGGTAAGCCGACCCGCACAGCACCACGTGGGCCGCAAACGGACGGCCCCGCGGCCGCCGCCACGGTGGCGGCGACGCCCTCGGATCAGGCGGGCGCCCGGCCTGCGATCAGCCGAGCTTGCGGTAGACGCCCACGACGACGCCGAGGATCATCGTCGTGCGGAAGTCGGACGCGCGCACGTAGATGGGCGCCATGCGCGGGTTCGAGGGCTGGAACCGCACGCGGTCGCCCTCGAAGTAGACGCGCTTCACGGTCGCCTCCTCGTCGATCATGGCGACCACGATCTCTCCGTCCTGCGCGTGAAGCTGCTTCTTCACGAAGATGTAGTCGCCGGGCAGGATCCCGTCGCCGATCATCGAGTCGCCCTGCACGCGCAGGCCGTACACCTTCTTGTTCGTGCCGAGCAGGAACGAGTCCACCTGCACCGTGTCCTCGACGCGCTCCTGCGCGAGGATCGGCTGGCCGGCGGCGACGCGGCCGATGATCGGGATCTCGACGAGGCGCCCGGAGGGCTTCAGGGCCGAGGCGGGGGTGCGCGTGAAGGGGACGACGTTGGACGTGCGCGCGCCGACCTCGCCGCCGAGCACCTCGCGGGCCTGCGGCGTCGGGATCAGCGCGCGCGACTTCACGGGATCGCGGGTGAGGTAGCCCTTGCGCTCGAGCGCCTTCAGGTGGTCGTTGACGCCGTTCGTCGAGCGGATGTCGAGCGCCTCGCCGATCTCGCGGATGGTCGGGGGGTAGCCACACTCCTCGATCTGCCGGGCGATGAAGCGGAGCACCTCGAGCTGCCGGTCCGTCAACGCGTCCATCGGTCCTCCTCGAGCTGGACTGAACACCGGTATACTGTCCCCACGTTCAGAAGGCAAGAACCCGGCCACGCGGTTGCCCGCGCGGCGCGCGGCGGATACCGTCCGCGCGTGCCCCCGACCTTCGGCGCCGCCCTCGGCCTCGGCCTCTCCGCGCTGCGCCGCCAGGCCTGGCTCCTCGCGCCCGGGCTCGTCGTCGCGATCGCGCGGCGCGTGCTCACCTGGCCCGCCCTGGCAGTCGCCTGGGCGCTCCTCGCCCGCGGCGCGCTGCTCGCTCTCTCGCACCGGCCGCTCGATCCCGGCGCCGCGCTCGCAGGCGCGGCCGCGACCGCGAGCTCGCCGCGGTTCCTGGCGCTCGTCGGCGGCCTGTGGCTCGCGGGCGTGCTCTGCGGGGCGGCGCTGCGCGGCGTCTGGCTCGCGGGAGCGCTCCCGACGCTCGCGGGCGCCGCGGTGGGGGAGGGCGGCACGCCGCGCTTCGCGGCAGGGGTGGCCTACGGCACGCCGCGGGTGCTCGCCGCGTCGCTGCTGGGGCTCGTCCTGGACCTCTCCGCGGGGCTGTTCGCGCTGACGCTCGCCCTCGGCGCGCTGCGCATCACGCTCCACGCCGCGGGGGGAAACGGGTCGGCGGTGCTCGCCCTGGCGGTCGCCGGGGCGCTCACCCTCGCGATCGCGGTGCCGCTCGCGCTCTCGGTCGTGGCGGACGCGGCGGTCGCCCGAGCGGCGCTGCGCGCGGAGGGCCCGGCGCGGGCGTTCGCCTCCGCGGTGCGCCGGTTCCTCGCCCGCCCCGGGACGTTCGTGCTCGCGGCGATGGTCTTCGGCTTCGTCGCGTCGCTCGCGCCCGCGACGGTGGAGGCGTTCGGCGGCGCCGCGACCGGCCTCGTGAAGGACGCGCCGGCGCTCCTGCTCGCCGGGCCGAACCTCATGCTCGCCGTCGCCGCGGCAGGCGTCGCCGCCCTGGTGGACCTGGCCTGGCTCGGGACCCTCGCGGCGCTCGTTTGCGCCGACGCGCGCGATTGACCGGCGCCGGCTCCCGAGTCAGCGCCGCAGCAGCTGCCGGATCGAGATCTTCTTCATCCGCACGGTCGCGACGTGGTACCCCGCGGCCGCGGCGGAGAGCAGCACCGAGCCGGCGAGCGCGGCCCATCCCAGGACGTGGGCGGAGGGGCTCGCGAGCACCACGAGCCCACCCACGGTGAGCCCGGCCGCGAGGAGCCCCAGGAAGACCATCACCCCGAGCGCCCGGACCTGGCCGCCGATCCGGTCCATCGCCTCGCCCGCGACGTTCACGCGGAACTTGCCGGCCTCGAGATCGACCAGGATCTGGCTGAGCTGGCTCGGCACGTCCTCGGCGAGCCCCTGCAGCTTGAGGAGCGACTTCATGAGGACGCCGGAGGCGTCGGAAGGGTTGAAGCGCGAGAGGAGCAGCTCCTTCGCGTAGGGCAGCCCCACCTCCAGCACGTCGAGCTTCGGGTAGAGCCGGCGGATCATCCCCTCGATCGTGATCGCGGCCTTGGCGAGGACGGCGTACTCCTTCGGGATCCGGATCCGGTGGCGGATCGCGAGATCGAGCAGATCGCGGAGCAGGGTCGCGGTCCGGATCTCGTCGAGCTTGAGGCCGAGGTAGCGGTCCAGGATCCCGCGGATGTCCTCGCGGAACTCGGTGATGGGGGTGCGCGCGTCCGGGACGCCGATGCGGTTGAGGAGCCGCGCCACGGTGTCCGGGTCGCGCAGCGCCACCGCCACGATGAGCGTGACGAGCGACTCCTGCTGCTGGCGCGTGAGCCGGCCGACGAGGCCGAAGTCGATGAGCGCGATCCGGTCGTCGGCGAGGACGAGGACGTTCCCCGGGTGCGGGTCGCCGTGGAAGAGCCCGTCCTCGAAGAGCTGCCGGAACGCGGTCTCGATGACGTTCTTCGCGACCTGCTCGAGATCGTGGCCGTCCTCGGCGCGGACGTCGGAGATCTTGGTCCCGTCGACGTAGTCGAGCGTGAGGATGGTGGAGGAGGAGAGCTCCGCGTGGACGCGGGGGATGACGACGACCTCGCGCCCCTCGGCGGCGTCCCGCATCGCCCGCGCGTTCCCCGCCTCGTTGCCGAAGTCGAGCTCCTCGTGGACGGTGCGGTCGAACTCCTCGATGATCCCGGTCGGCGTGTAGATGCCGGTCTCCTCCACGACCGCCTCGAGCAGGCGCGCGAGGTAGTGGAGGAGGGCGAGATCGGACTCGATCTGCTCGCGGATCCTCGGGCGCTGCACCTTCACGACGACCGGCACCCCCGCGTGCGTCACCGCCCGGTGCACCTGCGCGATCGAGGCGCTCGCGAGCGGCACCTCGTCGAGGGAGGCGAACAGCTCCTCCACGCCGCGGCCGAGGCCGCGCTCGATCTGGTGGAGCACCTCGGCGATGGGCAGCGGCGGGCAGTCGTCCTGCAGCGACTCGAGCTCCTCGATCCAGTGGGACGGGAGCACGTCCGGCCGGGTCGAGAGGAGCTGCCCGAGCTTCGTGAAGGTGGGCCCGAGCTCGGCGAGGAGCTGGCGGAACCGCGCGGCGGTCTTGTGGTCCGGCGGCGGCGGCGGCGTGCCCTCCACCGGCGGGGCGTCGCGCCCGAGCACGTCCCGGAGCCGCGTCTTCTCGAGGTAGGAGCCGAAGCCATGCCGCGCGACCGCATAGGCGATCTGGCGGAGCCGGTTCAGATCCTGGAGGGTTCGCTCGAGCATGAGACGGGGCGGACTGTAGCACCGCGATCGAGGCCTCGCCACGCGGCGTGCGGGTCCGGCGGCGCGCGCGGCGCCGCGCGCAGGGTCGGCCCCGCGTGGTAGAACCCACGGCCCGATGCCGGAGATCGCCCAGGCCACTCCGATGATGCGGCAGTACCTCGAGACGAAGGCGAGGTACCCGGACGCGCTCCTCTTCTTCAGGCTCGGCGACTTCTTCGAGCTCTTCTTCGAGGACGCGGTCACCGCCTCCGAGGCGCTGCAGATCACGCTCACCGCGCGCTCGAAGGGCGACGACAAGGTGCCGATGTGCGGCGTGCCGCACCACGCCGCCCGCGGCTACGTCGCGAAGCTGCTCGAGAAGGGCTTCAAGGTCGCCATCTGCGATCAGGTCGAGGAGCCGGGGAAGTCGGCGATCGTGAAGCGCGAGGTCACGCGCGTCGTGACCCCGGGCATGGTGTTCGACGACCAGGTGCTCGATCCGCGCGAGGCGAGCTACCTCGGCGTGGTCGCCCTCGGCGAGGGCCGCTCGGGGCTCGCGCTCCTCGACGCCTCGACCGGTCACCTCCAGTGCGGCGAGGTGCCCGACGACGCGCGGCTCGTGGACGAGCTCCGGCGTGCGGGCGTCCGCGAGCTCGTGCTGCCGCTCGGCGCGGACGACGCCCGCGTCGAGCGCGTCCTGCGGGCGGTCGCGGTCCCGGCCGCGCGCCGGCCGGCGGCGGACTACGAGCGGGCGGAGGAGAAGCTCCGGCGCCACCTGGGCGTCGCGAGCCTCGACGGGTTCGGCGTCGGCGGCGAGCCGCTCGGCCTCGCCGCGGCGGCGGCCGCGCTCGCCTACCTCGCGGACACCCAGCGCGCGGCGCCGCGCCACGTCGATCGCCTGTCGCGCCTGCGCACCGACGACGTCCTCCTCCTCGACGAGGCGACGCGCACGAACCTCGAGCTCGAGCGGACCCTCGCCGGGGCCCGCAAGAAGGGCTCGCTGCTCGCCCTCCTCGACCGGAGCGTCACCGCGCCCGGCGGGCGGCGCCTCGCCGAGTGGCTCCGCTACCCGCTCACCGAGCTCGCCGCCATCCACGCGCGCCTCGACGCCGTCGAGGAGCTCGCGGGCTCGTCGGTGGCGCGCGAGGACGTCGCGGCGGCGCTCCGCCCGGTCGCCGACGCGGAGCGGCTCCTGTCGCGCCTCGTGCTGGGGCAGGGGAACGCCCGCGATCTGCGCGCCCTCGCCGGCGCCCTGCTGGCCCTGCCGGCGCTGTCGGCGCTCCTCGGCGCGAGAGCCGCGGCGCTGCTGCGCGACGCCGGCGAGCGGCTGCGCGGCCTCGAGGAGCTCGGCGCTCACCTCGATCGCGCGGTGGCCGAGGAGCCGCCGGCGACGCTGAAGGAGGGCGGGCTCATCCGGCGCGGCTTCTCGCCCGAGCTCGACGAGATCGTCGCCGTCGCCGAGGACGGCAAGGGTTTCATCGCCCGCCTCGAGGCGCGCGAGAAGGAGCGGACCGGGATCGGCTCGCTCAAGGTCCGCTTCAACAAGGTCTTCGGCTATTACCTCGAGGTCACGAAGGCGAACCTGCACGCGGTGCCCGCCGACTACGAGCGGCGCCAGACCACCGTGGGCGGCGAGCGGTTCGTCACCCCGGAGCTGAAGCGCTTCGAGGAGACGGTGCTCACCGCCGAGGAGCGCCGCTTCGGGATCGAGGCGCGCCTCTTCGAGGAGCTGCGCCAGCGGGTCATCGAGGCGGCGCCGCGCATCCGCACGGCCGCCGACGCGGCCGCCACCGCGGACGCGCTGCTCGGGCTCGCGCGCGTCGCGGCGGAGCGCGGCTACGCGCGGCCGGAGGTGGACGGCTCGGAGGTGCTCGAGATCGTCGACGGCCGCCACCCGGTGGTGGAGGCGGTGCTCCCGGAGGGGCCGGCCGCGTTCGTCCCGAACGACGTGCTCGTCGCCTCGCGCGGCGCCCCCGACTGCGAGCGGCTCGGCGCGCTGCACGTCATCACCGGGCCGAACATGGCGGGCAAGAGCACGGTCATGCGCCAGGCGGCGCTCGTGACGCTGCTCGCCCAGATGGGCTCGTTCGTGCCGGCGCGCCGGGCGCGGGTGGGCATCGTCGACCGGATCTTCACCCGGGTGGGCGCGTCCGACGACCTCGCCCGCGGCCGCTCGACGTTCATGGTCGAGATGACCGAGACCGCCGCCATCCTCCACAACGCGACGCGCCGCTCGCTCGTGGTGCTCGACGAGATCGGCCGCGGCACGTCCACCTTCGACGGCGTCTCCATCGCGTGGGCGGTCGCGGAGCACCTGCACGACGAGGTGGGCTGCCGCACGCTGTTCGCGACGCACTACCACGAGCTGCAGGACCTCGCCCGCGAGCGCCCCGCCGTCCGGAACCTCACCGTCGCCGTGCGCGAGGTCGGCGATCAGGTGGTGTTCCTCCGCAAGCTCGTGCAGGGCGGGGCGTCGCGGAGCTACGGCATCGAGGTCGCGAAGCTCGCCGGGCTGCCGGCCGCGGTGCTCGCGCGCGCGCGGGAGATCCTGAAGAACCTCGAGGCCCTCGAGGTCGACGAGGGCGGTCACGCGGCGCTCGCCCGCGGGCGGAAGGCGAGGCGCGCGGAGCCGCAGAGCCAGCTCGGCCTGTTCGCGCCGCCCCCGGCGCCGGTGGACCCGGCGCTCCTCGAGATCGCCGCCGCGCTCCGCGCCGCCGAGCCGGACACGCTCCGCCCGCTCGACGCGCTGAACCTCCTCGCGGCCTGGCGCGCGAAGCTCGGGAACCGCTGAGGCGGAGCCCCGTCGAGCTGCGGCGCTACGCTCGCTGGCCACTCCTCGCGCGCCTCGCGACGCGACCCGATCGCACCGGGCTGCGCGGCGGCCGCGCCGACGAAAAAAGAGAGGGGCCGCTCTCGCGGCCCCTCCGTCCCTAAGCCTGACTGCGATCTCTGGAGCTAGGTGCGCGCTACGCCTTCTTGTGGCACTCCGCGCACTTCGCCGGGCCCTTCGCCTCCTTCTTGTGGCACTCGACGCAGAGGGCGTGAGCCTTGTCCTTGCCGAAGCCCTCGATCTTGCCGCCCGCGGCGGTCGCGTGGCAGGCCTCGCACTTCTGGGCGGAGTGCGTCTTGTGGTTGAAGGTGACGTTCCCGTTCTTCGCCTGGAGCGTGACCGGCGCGGCCGGCGCGTCGGCCGCGAAGGCGGCACCCGCGAAGAGGACGGCGGCGAGGAGCGAAACGATCCGGATCTTCATCTGCATGACCTCTCGTGTTCGCATGCACGACGGGTGAATCCCGCCGCGGCGTGGCGTCGCAATGTAGAGCGACCATCGGTCACGGGTCTCTGCGGTTTGTCGGCGCGCGACGGGCCGCCGCAGCCCGAGGAGCCGGATCCTGCCGCACAAAATGAAAGGGGCCGGTTTCCCGGCCCCTCGTCACTGCGAACGACTCGGCGAGCGCGTTACGCCTTCTTGTGGCACTCCGCGCACTTCGTCGGGCCCTTCGCCTCCTTCTTGTGGCACTCGACGCAGGTGCCGTGGGCCTTCTCCTTGCCGAAGCCCTCGATCTTGCCACCCGCGGCGGTCGCGTGGCAGGTCTCGCACTTCAGCTTCGCCTGGTGCGCCTTGTGGGGGAAGGTGATGTTGCCGTTCTTGGCCTCGAGGGTGATCGAGTCGGGGCCGGTGTCGGCGGCGAACGTGGCGGTGGCAACGACGACGGCGAACAGCGCAGCGAGGAACTTGGTCACTTGTCGTGCTCCTGAGATCGGGGCGGACCAGCCCGCCCGGCTTAGGGACGGCGGAGCCTACTCGATATTCACGATCCCGAGCCACAATTGCGTGGGGTCGTAACCGCCCATATTGGTCGATTGAGATTGCGTCTCACTTGCGCGAGAGGGCCCTCTCCGGCCTGCTCCGCACGTGCTCGAATCAGGCCATTTCCAGCACCGCCGAGACGAGCTTGTCGATCCCGGCGGCGACCCCGGAGATCCACGGGCCGAGCATGTAGGCAGGCGTCGACACCACCTTCAGCCGATCGTCCACCGCGATCTCGTCCACGCGCCGCTCGACGTGGCGCGCGCCCCAGGACGCGATCGCCGCGGCGGTGTCCGGGTCGTTTCCGATCGTGACCTGCACGCCGTCCGCGCCGAGCACGCGCGCCGCGATCACGGGGGCGATGCAGATGAAGCCCATCGGCTTCGACGCGGCCCGCATCTCGCGAACGAGCCGCTCGACCTCGGGCAGCACGCGCATCGCGCGCCCCTCGACCGCGAACGAGCAGAGGTTCTTCGCCACGCCGAACCCGCCGGGAAAGACGAGCGCGTCGAGATCCTTCGCGGAGAGGGTCGCGAGATCGCGGATCCGCCCGCGGACGATGCGCGCGGACTCGGCGAGCACGTTGCGGCGCTCGCCCTCCGCCGGCGCCTGGCGCAGGTGGTCGACGACGTGCATCTGCTCCACGTCGGGCGCCGCCGCCACGAGCTCGGCGCCGCGGCGGTCGAGCGAGAGCAGCGTGCAGGTCGCCTCCTGGATCTCGGCCCCGTCGAGGAAGCCGCAGCCGGCGAGCACGACGCCCACGCGCTTGGGATTGGCCAAGGGACACCTCCGCGAAGGAAAGGGGATGGAGGGCACGATCCTACGCCGCGGCGAGGCGGTGGGACAGCGCCCCACGGCGGGGCCGGGTGGCCGAAAAGTGGACCTCGATATCGGCGTCGCGGAGACTGCTCGTCTCATGGGCCGCGGGTCGCTTGCCCTCCTCCTCCTCGCTCTCGCGGCCCCGCAAGGGACCTCTGCCGCGACGCACCGCGCCAAGCCCGCGGCGGCGTCGCGTTCCGTGAAGCCGGCCGCGCGCGCGGCCCGCGCTCCGGCGATGGCCCGCACCCCCGCGAAGGCGCGCAACGCTTCCAAGGCGCGGGTCGCGCCGCGCGCGAGCCAGAGCGGGCTCGAGCGCGCGAAGGCTTCCATGCGCGCGCTCACGCAGGACCGAGGGAAGCGCCGCTACCGGCACCACTGGGAGCGCGCCATCGCCGGGCTGGTCCGCGAGGCGAAGGGGAAGGACCGGGCGCCGGCGTTCCTCGAGGCGGCCCGCGCACGCTACGCGCTCTACCGCTGGTCGGCCGACGAGGCGGACCGCGAGAAGGCCCTGCTCAACGCGGGGCGCGCCGCGAAGCTCGGCTCCCGCGAGGCGCGCGAGCTCGAGGCCGCCATCCGCCGCGAGGCGGGCGACGATCGCCCCGCGCCGAGGCCGGCGCGCGGCCCCGGCGCCGCCCCGTCGCCCGCGCCCGAGGAGGCGCCCCAGGACTCCGAGCCCGATCCCGCGCTCGACGCGGCGTTGGCGGACCTGACCGGCGCGAGCTCCGCCCCGGCGCTCGCCCTCGGCGAGTCGGGCGGGGAAGGGCGCGCGCGGGTCACCGAGGTGCGCACCTGGTCGACCGACGACTACACGCGCGTCGCCATCTACCTGTCGCACTGGGTGGGCTGGCAGAAGCTCGAGCTCGCCCCGGCGGTCGGCCTCCCGCGGCGGCTCGCGGTGGATCTCCGCCCCGCCACGCTCGCCGGGCGCGCGCTGGCGCGGCCGGTCTCGGGCGAGCGGGTGGAGCGCGTGCGCGCCGCGCAGAACGACGCGGAGACGGTCCGCGTCGTGCTCGACCTGCCCGGCAGCGATCGCGTGCAGCTGTTCGGCCTCGACGACCCGCCGCGCCTCATCGTGGACGTGGGGACGGTCTCCGCCCGCCGGAGCGTCGCCGAGGCGCCGCCGCCCGCCGAGCCGGCGCACCCTGCGCCCGAGCCGCCTCCCGCCGCGACGGGGCGGCCCACGCCTCGGCCCGCGTCCTTCGCGCGGGTCGAGCGCGCGCCCGAGCACGACCTGCCCACGCGCATCCGGCGGATCGTGGTGGACGCCGGGCACGGCGGGCACGACCCGGGCGCCATCGGCCCGCGCCGCGTGCGCGAGAAGCAGGTGACCCTCGCGATCGCGAAGCGGCTCGCCAGCCGGCTGCGCGCCGAGGGGTTCGAGGTCGTGCTCACGCGCAAGGACGACCGGTACCTGGCGCTCGAGGAGCGCACCGCGATCGCGAACACCGCCGGCGGCGACCTGTTCGTGTCCATCCACGCGAACGCGCACCCGCGCCGCAACCGGAGCGGCGTCGAGACCTACTTCCTCAACGTCGCCGACGACCGCTACGCGGCGCGGCTCGCGGCGCGGGAGAACGGCATGGACCCGTCCGACCGGGGCGCCGGGGACGTCGGGCGGATCCTCACGGATCTCGACGCGAAGGCGAGCGCCGGTGCCTCGGAGCGGCTCGCCGGGCTCGTGCAGCGCGAGCTCACGGCGGGCGTCCGGGCGCGCGTCGGCGAGGTGCGCGACCTCGGGGTGAAGAGCGCGCTCTTCTACGTGCTCCTCGGGGCGCGCATGCCGGCCGTGCTGGTGGAGACCGCCTTCATCTCGAACAGCCTCGAGGAGCAGCGCCTCGCGTCCGCCGGCTACCAGGACGAGGTCGCCTGGGGCATCACGCGGGCGGTGACGGCGTTCGCGCGGAGCGAGGCGCGGGTCGCCGCCGTGCGGTGAGCCGCCGCCCGGCTATATTCGCGTGATGCGCCCGCCCGAAGTCCACCCGACCCTGCCGGCCGCGGCGCCGTTCGAGCTCGAGGCCCGCCTCGCCGAGCTCCCGGCGCTCACCGGCGACGTCAAGGCGGACTTCGCCGCGCAGCGCCGGTTCGTCGAGGAGGTGCACCGCGCAGGGGGGAGCGGCCACACCGTCGTCCGCCTCCAGAGCGCGGCCATGGACCGGATCGTCACGGCGCTGTGGGAGCGCGCCTGCGCCGCGGCGCGGGACGCGGAGGCGCCCTCGCCGGTGTCGCTCGTCGCGCTCGGGGGATACGGCCGCCGCGAGCTCGCGCCGCACAGCGATCTCGACCTCCTCGTGCTGCACGGCCCCGGGGAGCCGGACGCCTTCGTGAAGGCCGCGAGCGAGCGGTTCCTCTACGCGCTCTGGGACCTCCGGCTCGAGGTCGGCTACGGCGTGCGCGACCTCCGCGCCTGCGACGAGCTCGCGACCCAGGACCACACCGCGCGCACCGCGCTCCTGGATCTGCGCTGGCTCGCGGGCGACCGCGCCCTGTACACGGAGCTCGAGCGCGAGGAGCTGCACGGGCTCTCGGCCCAGAAGGTGGAGAAGTTCCTCGCCGACAAGCTCGACGAGATCCGCGCGCGGCGCGAGCGCTTCGGCGACTCGATCTACCTCCTCGAGCCGAACGTGAAGGAGTCCGAGGGCGGGCTGCGGGACCTCCAGTCCGCGCTCTGGCTCGCCCGCGTCCGCTTCAAGGTCGCCGGGATCACGGAGCTCCTCGCGCGCGCGCTCCTCCCCGAGCGCGAGATCCGCGAGATGCGGCGCGCCCGCGACTTCCTCTGGCGGGTCCGCAACGAGATGCACTACCTCGCGGGCCGCAAGTGGGACCAGCTCACCTTCGACGTCCAGCCCGAGGTGGCGCGGGCGATGGGCTACCTCGACCCCGAGCACGGCTCGGCCGTCGAGGAGTTCATGCGCCACTACTACCTCGCGGCGAAGACGGTCCTCGTCGCGAGCGACGCGATCGTGGATCGCTGCCTCGAGCCGCAGGCCGCGATGGGCTGGCGCATGGTGCCGCCTCCCGCCGCCACGCTCGGCGCCGAGCTCGCGGTGCCCGTGCTGGGCGGGCGGCCGCCGCGCGCGTCGGAGCGGCTCCTGCCGGGCGGGGAGTTCAAGGTGTTCCGCGGGCGGCTCACGGTGGTGGACACCGACGTCCTGCGGCGGTCCCCCGCCGCGCTCGTGCGCCTCTTCGCGACCGCCGACCGCGAGCAGCTCGATCTCTACCCCTACGCCCGCGACCTCGCGAGGCAGGCGGCGGAGGAGCTCGCGCCGGAGGCGGCGAGCGACCCGGAGCTGAACCAGGAGCTCCTCGCGTGCTTCACGCGCCCCGGGACGCGCGGGCGCTTCCTCACGCAGATGCACGAGATCGGCGTCCTCCCCCGCGTGCTGCCCGAGTTCGCGCGGGTGACGGCGCGGCGGCAGATCGACGTCTACCACGTGTACACGGTGGACGTTCACACGCTGTTCGCGGTGCGGCGCCTGCTCGCGCTGCGCTGCGGCGACGTGAGCGAGGACGGCCTCGGCGACCTCGCGCGCGCGGTGCAGCGGCCGCTCGCGCTCTACCTCGGGACGCTGTTCCACGACATCGGCAAGGGGGCCGGGAAGGATCACTCGGCGCGCGGGGCGGAGATCGCCGCCGAGGCGTGCGTGCGGATGGGGCTCGATCCCGCCGACGCCGCCGACATCGAGTGGCTCGTCCTGAAGCACCTGCGCATGAGCGCCATCGCCCAGCGGCGAGACCTCTCGGATCCCGACCTCATCCACGCCTTCGCCGAGGAGGTGGGGACCAAGGACCGGCTCGACAAGCTCTACCTCCTCACCTACGCGGACATCGCCACGGTCGGGCCGCGCACCTGGACCGACTGGAAGGCGCGCCTCATCCGCGAGCTCTACGGGAAGACGCGCGAGGTGCTCGAGAAGGGCGAGCGCCGCCCGGAGCCCGGCACCGCCGAGGCCGCGGGCCGCGAGCGCGTCGCCGCCGCGCTGCTCGCGCGCGCGGGGGTGGCCGACGCGGAGCACGCCCGGTTCGTCCAGGCCATGCCGGCGCGCTACTTCGTCACCGTGGACCCCGCGCTCGCCCCGCGCCACCTGCGGCTCTTGCGCCGCGGGCGGGACCTGCCCGTCGCGACGGCGCTCCGCCACCACCCGGCGCTCGGCTACTCCGAGCTGTCCCTCGCCGCGCGCGATCGGCCGGGCCTGCTGGCGACCGTCGCCGGCGTCCTCGCGGCGCACCGCATCGACATCCAGGCCGCCGAGGTGTTCTCGTCCGCGGACGACCCGGGCCTCGGGTGGCTCGCCGGGCGCGCGCTCGACGTGTTCGAGCTGCGCGGGCCGGAGGAGGGCGCGGTCGACCCGGCGCGCTGGCGCGGGGCGCGCGGCGATCTCGCGCGCGTGCTCGCGGGAGAGGAGTCGCTCGACGCGCTGCTCGCGCGGCGCCTGCGCGCCTCCTCGCTCCCCGAGAAGCCACTGCCACGCGTGCCCACCAAGATCGTCATCGACAACGACAGCGCGCGGACGCACTCGGTCGTGGACGTGTTCACCGCCGATCGCGTGGGCCTCCTGCACACGCTCGCCCGCACGTTCTTCGATCTCGAGCTCTCCGTCGATCTCGCCCGGATCGCGACGGAGGGGCACCGCGCGTCCGACGCCTTCTACGTCCGCACGCCCGACGGGAGGCCGCTCGAGGGGGAGCGCGCCGCCCGCGTGGTCGCCGCTCTGACCGCGGCGCTGGCCCGGCCCGAGCAGGGCTCCGGGCCTTTCCCCTAGGCGCCGACGCGGAGCCCATCTGCGCCGCCCTCCGGGCGTGCGATCTCGGCGAGACGTCGCTCGCGTCCTCCCTGGGGAGCGCGGCGGGGCTCAGTCGGGCACCACCGAAAAGATGCGGGATGGCGCGCTCTTGTCCGGCCGGCCGGGCGTGGACACCGTGTTGCGCGGGCGGTCGGGGTAGGGGAAGGGAAGCAAGCGTCGCATGAACGATGTCATCCGAATCGGGATCGTGACCGCCTGGCCCGAGGACGATTGGCACAGCAAGCGGCTCGTCAGCGCCTGCGCTCGCCACGGCGAGGCGGCGGTGATCGATCCAGCGGAGCTCGCGGCGATCGTGGACAGGGACGGCGGCGTGACGGTGACTGCGGAGGGGCGTGAGGCCGAGGCCTTCGACGCCTTCGTGCTCGCGCGGGGGATGGGCCGCGCCGGGGACGCCGACGTGCAGTTCGAGATCTACCGCGCGCTCGAGGACAGCGGCGCCGTGGTCGTGAACCGCATCGACCCGCTCCTCGCCGCGCAGGACAAGTTCAGGACGTCGTGGCTCCTCGCGCGCGCCGGGGTGCGGACGCCCCGCGCCGCGGTCGCGCAGACCGCGCGCGGCGCGGAGGGCGCGCTCGCGGCGCTCGGCGAGGCCGTGGTGAAGCCCATCGCAGGCTCGCTCGGGGACGGGGTCGAGCGGGTTCGCGCGGACGCCGCCGGGAGGGCGGTGCTCCGCGACCGGCTCGCGCGCGAGGGCGCGGTCTACCTCCAGAGCTACGTTCCTCATCCCGGACGCGACGTCCGGGTGTTCGTGGTCGGGGGGCGCGCACGCGCCGCGATCGAGCGGCACGCGCCACCCGGGGACTGGCGAACGAACGTGGCCACCGGGGGACGGGCCGAGGCGGTGCCGCTCGGGTCCGCGCTCGCCGCGGTGGCCGAGGCTGCGGCGTCGGCCATCGGGCTCGACTACGCGGGCGTCGACGTCGTGGTGGGACCCGAAGGGCCCACCGTCATCGAGGTGAACGGGAACCCCAGCTGGCAGGGGATCCTCGAGGCCACGGGCCTCGACATGGCGGAGGCCATCGCCGAGCACGTGCTCGGTCGGGCGCTGCGCCGGCGCGTGGCCAGCGACCACATTGTTCCTGACTGGATGGGGGCGACAAATGGCTGAGGAGAAGAAGGGCGGCAGCAAGGGAGCGATGACGGTCTCGGAGGCCGGTCGCAAGGGCGGCGTGCGCGTCCGCGAGACACGCGGCCGCAAGTTCTACGAGGAGATCGGGAAGAAGGGCGGCGAGACCGTGAAGGCCGAGCGCGGTCGCAAGTTCTACGAGGAGATCGGCAAGAAGGGTGGCGACACCGTCAAGGCCGAGCGCGGGCCCCGCTTCTACGAGGAGATCGGGAAGAAGGGCGGCGAGACGATCAAGGCCGAGCGGGGGACGCCGTTCTACGAGGAGATCGGCCGGAAGGGTGGCCACAAGGTCCGCGAGCTCATCGAGAAGGGGAAGGCTGGGGCGGAGGAGGACGCCGGCGCCGGTCACACGGGCGGCGAGCGTTGACGCACCGATGAGGTGCTCTTGAGGGGGGTACGATGGCGGACGAAGAGAAGGGCGCGCGTCGCGGCGAGCCGGAAGAGGGTCGCCGCGGGATGACGGTGTCGGAGGCGGGACGGAAGGGCGGCATCGCCGTCCGGGACGAGCGCGGTCACTCGTTCTACGAGGAGATCGGCCGAAAGGGCGGGCAGAAGGTCCGCGAGCTCATCGAGCGCGGGAAGTCCCGCGGCTGAGGTCGGCTAGGAGTCGAGCGCGGCGGCGACGCCGCGAGGCGCCCGTCCGGGGATCCCGGGCGGGCGTGCTCGTTTTTGCTGCCAGTGCGCGGCCACGCCCGGGACGCTGGAAAGGTGGGGCGTCCCGAACCTCCCACCGACTGCGGAAAGCTGCTAGAAAAGGAGGCGCCCATGCCGGTCGCCCCCATCGTCGAGATCGATCCGCTGCACCCCCAGCCCCGCGTGGTCGAGCGGGCGGTCTCGGTGCTCTCGTCCGGCGGGCTGCTCGCCTTCCCGACCGACACCTATTACGGGCTGGGCTGCGATCTCTTCGACAAGCGCGCCATCGAGCGGATCTACCAGCTGAAGCAGCTCCCCCGCTCGCACGAGCTGTCCTTCATCTGCCAGGACCTCGCCGAGATCGCGCGCTACGCGATCGTCGACAACGCCGCCTACCGCGTGCTGCGCCGCAAGGTGCCCGGGCCGTACACGTTCATCCTCCCGGCGACGCGGCTCGTGCCCGACCTCGTCCTGCGCCGCCAGAAGACCGTCGGCATCCGGATCCCCGACAGCCCCATCGCGCTCGAGATCGTCCGGCGCCTCGGCCACCCGCTCATCTCCACCTCGGCCGCGACCCCGGACGGCGAGGTGCTCATCGACGCGCACGACATCAAGGAGAAGCTCGGGCACGGCCTCGAGCTCGTGCTCGACGGTGGCTACAAGCCGAACGAGCCGTCCTCGGTCATCGAGCTCTCCGGCGCCGAGCCGCGGGTGCTCCGCGTCGGCAAGGGCGACGTCTCGGACCTGCTCGCCTGAGGCGGGTGCGTCGGCCGCTCGTCCCACCGCGGCGCCGCCGCGCCGGCGGCGGCGCGAGGTCGAGGGACGCGAACTGGACCCGCGGTCGCCCCGCGCTATCGTCGCGCCATGTCCCCGCTCGAGCCCGCGCTCGACCTGTTCATCGCGCACGTCCGCGTCGAGAAGGGCCTCGCCGAGAACAGCGTGGAGGCGTATCTGCGCGACCTCCGGCGCTACGTCGAGCACCTCGACGCGCTCGGCGTCACCGCCTGGGAGCGGGTCGGCCGGGCCGAGATCCAGGCCCACCTCGGCGAGCTGGTCCGCCGCGGGCTCTCGGCGCGCTCGCAGGCGCGGGCGCTCTCGGCGATCCGCTCGCTGCACGGGCTGCTCTTCGCGGAGCGGCTGACCCCGCTCGACGCCGCGGACGAGATCGACTCCCCGGCGCCGGGCCGGCGCCTGCCGGAGCTCCTCTCGCACGAGGAGATCGCGCGGCTCCTCGCGGCGCCCGATCCTCGCGGCGCGGCGGGCCTGCGCGACCGGGCCATGCTCGAGCTCCTCTACGCGACCGGCCTGCGCGTCTCCGAGCTCGTGTCGCTCGGCGTGAACGACGTGAACCTCGAGACCCGGGTGCTCGTCGCGCGGGGGAAGGGGAACAAGGAGCGGATCGTGCCCGTCGGCGCGCCGGCGGCGGACGCGGTGAAGGCGTACCTCGCGGTCTCCCGCGAGCGGCTCCTGCGCGGGCGCCGCTCCAAGGACCTCTTCGTCACGCCGCGGGGAGGCCGGATGACGCGACAGGGCTTCGCCAAGCTGCTCGGGCGCTACGCCCGCGCCGCGGGCATCCGGCGCCGCGTCTCGCCCCACAAGCTCCGGCACTCGTTCGCGACCCACCTCCTCGAGGGCGGGGCGGACCTGCGCGCGGTGCAGGCGATGCTCGGCCACGCGGACGTCTCCACGACGCAGATCTACACGCACGTGGATCGCAGCCACGTGAAGCGGCTGTACGACCGCTTCCACCCGCGGGCCTGAGGCGGCCGCGCCGCCCGCGCGCGCCCCGGCTCCGAGGGGGCGAGCGGCCGTCGTCCGCGTTGACCGGCCCCCCTCGTGCTGCTAAAGAACCCCCTTTCCCTGCGAGGCTTTAGGTTGGACAACGCCCTCATCCTCGAGCGGGTGCTGAACCTCATCGTGCTCCTGCTCTCCCTGACGTTCCACGAGTTCTTCCATGCGTGGTCCGCCTGGCGGCTCGGGGACGACACGGCGGCACGCCTCGGCCGACTCACCCTGAACCCGGTGCCGCACATCGATCCCATCGGGACGCTGCTCCTGCCGCTCCTCGGCGCGCCCATCGGCTGGGCGAAGCCCGTGCCGGTGAACCCGGCGCGGTTCCGGAAGAGCGTCCGGCAGTCGACCGGGGACATCATCGTGAGCGCGGCGGGGCCGCTCTCGAACCTGCTCCTCGGGACCCTGGCCGCCATCACGCTCGGCCTCGTCTTCCGGTTCTCCCCGGAGACGGTCCGGCCCGGCGGCGGCGCGCTCGAGCTCCTGCAGCGGCTCATGATCGTGAACGCCGGGCTCGCCATCTTCAACCTCCTGCCCGTGCCGCCCCTCGACGGCAGCCACGTCGCCGAGAACCTCATGCCGTACCGCTTCCGGCCGGCCTGGGAGCAGTTCGCGCGGTTCTCGCCGTTCATCCTCCTCGGCCTCATCGTCTTCGGACGCGGGCTCATCTACCCGCCCGTCGTGTTCGTCTTCGGGCTCCTCCAGCAGCTGACCCTCTCGATCGCCACCTAGGTCCGATGTCCGAACAGCGCCCCATCGTCGTCAGCGGCATGCGGCCCACCGGCCGCCTCCACCTCGGCCACCTCCACGGCGCGCTCGCGAACTGGGTGCGGCTGCAGGAGGAGAACACCTGCTTCTTCTTCAGCGCGGACTGGCACGCGCTCACGACGAACTACCACGACACCGCGATCATCAAGCCCGCCGAGCGGGAGATGTTCGTCGACTTCATCGCCGCCGGCGTCGACCCGGAGAAGGCGACGCTCTTCGTGCAGAGCGAGGTGAAGGAGCACGCCGAGCTCTACCTGCTGCTCGGCATGATCACGCCGCTCGGCTGGCTCGAGCGCTCGCCGTCGTACAAGGAGATGCGCGAGAACATCACCGATCGCGATCTCGCCCTCTACGGCTTCCTGGGCTACCCGGTGCTCATGACCGCCGACATCATCCTGTACAAGGCGACGCGGGTGCCGGTGGGCGTGGACCAGGTCCCGCACCTCGAGCTCTCGCGCGAGATCGCCCGCCGGTTCAATCACCACTACGGGCCGGTGTTCCCCGAGCCCCAGCCGCTCCTCACCGCCGCGCCGAAGATCCTCGGCACGGACGGGCGGAAGATGTCGAAGAGCTACGGGAACACCATCGACCTCGGCGAGAGCGCCGAGTCGACGACGAAGAAGATCATGGGGATGGTGACGGATCCGGCGCGCAAGCGCCGCCAGGATCCGGGCAACCCGGACGTCTGCGGGATCTTCTACCTGCACAAGGTGACGAGCGACGCGGAGACCATCTCCTGGGTGGACGTGAACTGCCGCAGCGCGGGGATCGGCTGCGTCGACTGCAAGAAGAAGCTCCTCGAGAAGCTCCTGCCCGAGCAGGAGCGGATGCGGGAGCGGCGCGAGGCGCTGCTCGCCCGGCCCGGGGAGGTCGACGCGCTCGTCCAGCTCGGCACCTCCAAGGCGCGCGCCGTGGCGGCCCGCTCCATGGACGAGGTCCGCGCGGCGATGAAGCTGAAGCTCGCCTGAGGAGCACGGGGGCGTCCCTTCGCGATGGCCAGGCACCACCCGGAGAGCGACGCGACCGCCGGCGCCCAGCAGGCGACGGAGGAGGCCTCCGCGCGCGCCGCGGCGGACGCGTTCCGGGTCTCGCTCCCCCCGCTCCGCGCCGGACAGCCGCCGTTCGAGGGCCCCCTCGACCTGATCCTGCACCTCGTGAAGGAGCACGAGGTCGATCTCTTCGACATCCCCATCGCGCAGATCACGGAGAGCTACCTCGCCACGCTCGAGGCGATGCGCGAGCTCGACATCGACATCGCCGGCGAGTTCCTCCACATGGCGGCGCAGCTCATGCTGATGAAGTCGAAGCTGCTCCTGCCGAGGACCGAGGTCGCCGAGGACGCGCCCGGCGCGGAGGACGTCGGGGTGGACCCGCGTGCGGAGCTCGTGCGCCGGCTGCTCGAGTACCAGAAGTACAAGGCCGCCGGCGAGGAGCTCGGCGAGCGCGACATCCTCGAGCGCACGGTGTTCGCCCGGAAGGTGCGGGTCGAGCGCTCCGAGGCGCCCGAAGGGCCCGAGGGGCTCGCCGACGTCTCCGTCTTCAAGCTCATCGAGGCGCTCGATCGCGCGCTCAAGCACGCGCGCCCCGAGCACACGCACGAGGTGGTCACCGACCGCCTCACCATCACCGACGCCATCGCGCGCGTCGCCGACGTGCTGCGCCTGCAGCGCCGCGCCACGTTCGAGGAGCTCCTCTCCGGCCCGGTCGAGCGGCGGCACACGCGCGCCGACGTGATCGCGACGTTCCTCGCGATCCTCGAGATGGCGAAGCTGAAGCTCGTCCGGATCTTCCAGCCCCCGCTCGACGAGGCGGGCCCCGGCGCGGAGATTCTCGTCGAGGCGAAGGACACCCTCGGCGACGACGTTCCCGCGCCCGGCGGAGAGGACTATCGATGACCGTGGATCACGACGACCCGACGACCCCGAGCGCGGCGCCCGCCGCGGAGGGGGAGCCGAGCGCGCCGGCCCCGGAGACGGCGGAGCTCGCAGCCCGGCCGGAGGCGCAGCCGGGTGAGGCTGCGGCGGAGCGAGCCGGTGGAACGCCGGACGCGCCGCCGGCGTCCCCGGCCGAGACGCCGGCTCGGGCCGGCGCGCGCGCGGGCGGGCTGTCCGAGGCCGAGCTCCAGGCGATGCAGGCCGCGGAGGAGGCGAAGGCCGGCGACCCCGAGCTCGAGGAGGTCGAGTCGGCCGCCATCGACGCCCCCGGCTCGGACGAGGAGAAGGAGGAGCCGTTCGAGAAGCTCGCGGCGGCCGCGAAGCGGCTCAGCGCCGATCGCGTGCGGACCATCCTCGAGACCCTGCTGTTCCTCGCCGAGCGGCCGCTCTCCTCGGAGGAGCTGCGCCAGGCGACCGGCATCGACGTCGAGCGGGTCGAGAAGGCCCTCGACAAGCTCTCCGGCCACTATCGCGAGGGCGTCTGCGGGATCGTGCTGCACGAGGTCGCGGGGGGCTGGCAGCTGCGGAGCTCGCCGGACAACGCCGCCTTCGCGCGCCGCTGGCTCAAGGTGAAGCCGCAGCGGCTCACCCGCGCCGCGCTGGAGACGCTCGCGATCATCGCCTACCGCCAGCCGGTCACGCGCCCCGAGATCGAGGAGATCCGCGGCGTCGACTGCGGGGCCGTGGTGAAGGCGCTCCTCGAGCGCAAGCTCATCAAGATCCTCGGCAAGAAGGAGGAGCCCGGGCGCCCGATGCTGTACGGCACGACGCGGGAGTTCCTCGAGTTCTTCGCGCTCAAGGACCTCGCCTCGCTGCCGACGCTGCGCGAGTTCCACGAGCTCTCCGAGGAGCACCGCGAGATCGTCGAGAAGCAGCCCGAGCCGCAGGACGGCGGCATCTCGGGCATCGTGGCCGACCTCTCGGACGAGAAGCTCCGCGCGGAGCTCGAGGCGAAGCGCGCGGAGAGCGACGCGGCCCTCGAGGAGCTCGAGCGCGCCATCGAGGCGGCCGACGAGAAGAGTCAGGCGGTGCAGGCCACGCTGGAGGAGAAGCAGAAGAAGGAAGAGGACGAAGGTCCGGAGGCGGAGCGGTGACCGGCGCCCAGGGCGGGGACGGAGTACGGCTGCAGAAGTTCCTCGCGGAGGGGGGAGTCGCCTCGCGCCGGAAGGCGGAGGAGCTCATCCTCGCCGGACGCGTGAAGGTGAACGCGCAGCGGGTGACCCAGCTCGGGTCGAGGGTCGACCCGGAGCGCGATCTCGTCACCGTCGACGGGAAGCTCGTCTCGCGCCGCGACACGAAGAGCTACTACCTGCTCTACAAGCCGCCCGGCTGCGTGACGACGGCGTCCGACCCCGAGGGCCGCCCCACCGCGCTGGAGTACCTGCGCGGCGTGAAGGAGCGCGTGTTCTCGGTCGGGCGGCTCGACTACGACGCGGAGGGGGCGGTCCTCTTCACCGACGACGGCGAGCTCGCCAACCGGCTCGCGCACCCGCGCTACGGCCACCGCCGGACCTACCTCGTGAAGGTGCGCGGCGAGCCGCCGCCGGGCGCGCTCGAGCGGATGGTGGCGGGCGTGCGCCTCGAGGACGGGCCCGCCCGCGCCCTCGAGGCGGTCCCCCACGAGCACGCCGAGAAGAACGTCTGGATCCGCGTGGTGGTAGGGGAGGGGCGCTTCCACCTCGTGAAGCGGCTGTGCGAGGCGGTGGGCCTCTTCGTCCAGCGGCTCTACCGGCCCGAGTTCGGCGGCGTGACCGTCGAGGGGCTCCGGCCCGGTCAGTTCCGGGCGCTCACGCCGGTCGAGCTGCGCGCCCTGAAGACCTCCATCGGTCTCGGCGGCGCTGCTCCTGCGGCCGGGGCCGCGGCGGCGCCGCCCCGCGTCCTCCCGCGCGCGGCGCGCCGGCACGGCCACGGGCCGCCGCCACCGCCCGAGGCCCCCGCGCCGCGCGGGGCGGGTTCGCGCAGCGGCGAAGAGCGGGGGGATACGCCGGAGCGCTCGGCTCGTCCGGAGGGCGACCGTCGCGAGCGAGCGGAGCGGTCCGAGCGGCCAGAGCGCGGCAGCGGCCGCGACCGGGCGGAGCAGACGGAGCGGAGCGATCGCCGCGAGCGCGGCGGCGAGCGCGACCGGATGGAGCGGAAGGATCGTGGCGGCAGCCGCGACCGGGCAGAGCGAGGCGATCGCCGCGAGCGGACGGATCGGAGCGGCCAGCGCGATCGGGCGGAGCGGCCGGACCGGGGCGGCAGCCGCGACCGGACGGAGCGAGGCGATCGCCGCGAGCGGACGGATCGGGGCGACAGCCGCGACCGGGCAGAGCGAGGCGATCGCCGCGAGCGGACGGACCGGGGCGGCAACCGCGACCGGTCGGAGCGGACGGACCGGGGCGGCCAGCGCGACCGGACGGAGCGGCCGGACCGTGGCGGCAACCGCGACCGGGCAGAGCAGGCGAGTCGCCCCGAGCGGCGAGATCGGACGAACCCGCCGGAGCAGTCCGGCCGCCGGGACCGCGGCGCGCAGGGCACCGACAGACGTTCGCCGCGCGGAGACGCGCGAGACGGTCGCGGTCGCGCCGGACGCCGCGACCCGCGCGGTGGCGGCTCCCGGCGCGGGCGCTAGCGCGCCGCCCGGTCGATCGGATCGCCTCACGATTCGCGTGTGGCGTCGGCGAGCCGGGCCGAGCAGCGAGGGCGGGGCCTTCGAGGTTCGGCGAGCAGCGCAGGGAGAGGGCTGCCCGGCGCAGCGAGCCAGCCTGCGCCGCAGTGGCGATCCAGCTCAGGGGTCAGGGGTCTCCGCCTCCGCAGGCGCACGCCGACCTCCTTGCGCCTGGGCGGCCTCCTGACGGAGCATGCCCGCCCATGCTTTCGCGACGCGCCCTCGTCCTCGCCGCCGCGCTCGGCGTCCTCGCCTGCGCGCGCAGGGATCTCGAGGCGTCGGATCCGGAGCGCCGCGCCGCCGCGGTGCGCGCGCTCGGCCGCGGAGACCTGCCGGTCCTCCTCGTCGCCCAGCGCGACCCGAGCGCGCTCGTCCGCCGCGCGGCGGCCGAGGCGTTCGCCGCGCGCGGAGGGCCCGGCGCGGCGGAGGC